>DAOWAH010000075.1 GCA_030634675.1 Fidelibacterota bacterium | reverse complement strand
GGCCGTTAAAGTGCCTTCGTAGGACAAGAACTGGATAATGGTACCGCTGTGATCCAGGGCTATACCATCAGGTGCGCCATTTTGGATGCCATTGGTAGAGTAGGAGTAATAATATAAAGTAAATCCATTAACTGTTGTTCCAACGGTAAAATCGTTTATTGTCTGGGTATTGTACACTGTTCCACCATTACCGTTATACAGAGATATTGTCAAAGCCGACAAATCAGTAAAATCACTGGAAACCACTACTTCAATTGCTTCACCAGCATCAGTACCATCATTATCATAATGAATCTCATTGATCCAGGCATTGGGAGTCTGTCCCAAAATAACAGTGGATATCAAAACAGTAAAAAAGGAAATATTGGTAATCTTTTTCATCAGATGAAGCTCCTGTTGATCATTTTCCTGTAGATAAATATTTAGTCAATTTAATTAATTGTCGCTGAAATCCAGTGGTAAAATTTTAACGGGCGATAATAATCCTTCAATACACCTGATTAATTTTCATCGTCGGCTGATAATACTGGGATAGTTAACTTGTTAATAATCATTCCTCAATCGACGCGCTGATATTACCAATATGAATTTTCCGATGATTGAATAATTTAGTAACCTGGTAATTTGACAACTGTTCCTGTTCCTCATTAGTTAGCATGTTCAAATGTTCCAGCACAGCCAGCGTGGCCACCGGATTGGCCCGTTGATTGCCATCCAATACTTTAACAGCTATTCCCCAAATTTCGCCATCGGGACGACGAATACCAACACCCCGGATCGCTTCACCGCCAACTTTGGTAACGGCCCGGCCGGCCAGCACTTTCAGAAAATCAGTATCGAAACGTTTTTCACCGGCTATCAGATATGAATGTGCCGTCATTGCTTCATAGGGCAAATTCAATTCAGGATAATCACCGCTGGCCAATTTCTGAAATATCACAGCAATGCTATAAAGTGGTAAAAACGGCGTCGGTAAGCTGCAGCCGTCCACACTAATCGGTAAATCATGCAGTCCACTGTAGCGTTCCACCTGCTTAAGAACCAATTGCTGCACCGGATGATCCGGTAAAGCATAGCCCTTGGGATCAACCTTCAGATGCTTTGCCAGCGCCAGCATTCCAGCATGTTTTCCGGAACAATTATTATGTAACGGCGTCGGGGTCTGTCCCTGCCGAATCAGGTAATCGGCAGAAGCTTTATGGTAAGGCGCATGGCTACCGCATTCGTAATCGTTGATGGTATAACCTAATTTTTTCAATATCCCGACAGCGGTCTTGACATGTATTTCCTCACCGCTGTGAGACGCACATAATAAGGCCAGTTCTTTACTCGTAAAATCAGCCGTGGCGCCCGCCTGTACGGCCGTCGCTGCCTGAAACGGTTTCAGGGCCGATCTAATGCAGGTTAAGTATTTGGGATCACCGCTGTTAAACACAATTTTACCATCAGCATCGACTACTACGGCGTAGGCTACATGAATACTTTCGATATAAAATCCGCGAGTTACTTTACACAATATCGGCATTATATTATCCCATTAGTATTTATTATTTATCAACATTCAAATATCAGCGATAGCGGATCTCAACAACGTCAAAACTACACAATTCCGGCAAGTTTTCGATCCCAGAAAGTGTGTTGATGGTGGCGGCAATAACTTATTTCCGTACTATCCGGGATGTAAAAACAAACTGGTAGCCTTCCGCTTCCAAGCGGGGAATTTCAACTGACAGTACTTCCAGCGTGGTCCGTCGGCCATGGCCGATTCCTACTGCTCGACCCCGCTGGGCAGCCATTCGCGCCAATTTATTGATCTGTTCCCGAATAAGTTCCGGGTCGGAATCATTATCCAAAAATATATTCCGCCTGGATACTGGAACGCCGATTGCCTTCATTTTATTTTCAGCAACCGTCTCAGCAGTGGTTCGGCTGTCAATAAAATACTTATTGTTTTTTTTTAAGATCGTACCGACTATCGTCATTAACCGGTCGTCCTCAGTGGCCTTGGAGCCCTGATGATTATTCATCCCGCTGGCTTGAGGAATATGATCTACGGCCAATTGGACCCGCCGTTCAATTTCCGCGCTGGTCATGCCCGTTTCAAGAATGTAACCCTCTTCTCCGGCCAGATGATTCATTGATTCCATGGGCATATGAATCATAATCTCATACCCGGCCTCAGAAGCTTCCCGCGCAAAGCGCTGACTATAGTAATGGCCAGGGATAATAGCGTAAGTCAGGTCGGCCTCCAGTTTCAGGAAGGCCTGGGTAACACTATTATAATTATAGCCGAAATCATCGATGATTATAGCAATCCGACCTTTGTGCGGTTTAGCGGGCTTTTTCTCAACCGGTTGTTCCGTTAATGGTGGTGAAACCGGTTTCCGCTCCGGTTCAACATACCGGCGGGCACGACTAAACAGCAAAAGCAAAATAATCGCCAAAATAATGAAGACCAACAACACATAAGATGAGGGACGCAGTGCACCCAGGGCGTCTTTCAAAGATTTTATGGATTTACTCACAAAAAATCAGGGCAATTGCACCGCCAGATCGATCAATTGCGGTACGCCCACCTGTTGAGAACCAAATTGAATCCCATATCTGATCACATAGCGTCCCAGGGTCAAACCGAATCCCGCTGAGGCAACAACGACTTCAGGCGCCAGTTTGGTTCCAAAAGACCAATGCATCATTTTCCAGGTGGAATGGCTGCCAATACTTAAGATCATATTTTCCCCTAAGGCTGACCATTCACCTGTAAGGCCGATCTCCGTAGGAATCCGGGGGTGATCGATCATATATCCGCCACCGATAAGTAATCTGAGCGGTAGTTGCGGCGCCGAAGCCATCAAGGCATTCATTGTTCCCATATTCAATAAAGCAGCTCCAATGGTGATAGCCCGGTTGATCCGTCTGACACCGCCCAGATCCAAACCAATCCCGGTGGATGATTCAGTATGCATTTGCATCCGAATCAGGTGAACGGCAATCCCAATTTTACTAACGCCGATGGAACCAGCCCAACCACCATCCAGGGCTATTCCATTGGCTCCATAAGTTGCCAAAGGTTGATCCATAGGTCGTTCATCGCGGTATTCCAGATCGTCCAGCCCAAAATAACGAAATCCCACCTGCCCGGTTCCGGAAAGAGCGTCAAAACCGACACCCACAAACGAAGCCTTAACGCCCCCCAACCAGTTTCCCAGACTGATATTTAGTTCCATTCCCGGTCCCGATTTTTGGGCTGAGGCGGGATTAACCATTGATTCCACCTGCATACCGGCGTGTCCACCCAAGGCCAGCTCGCTGGCAGAATTGGGAATAGCAAGAAATTGGGTCCCAATAGCAGATATTGACCCTATCAAAATAAACGGAAGGATTAATTTTTTATAAGTTAAAGGCATAAGTAAAGACATGGGAAATTCCTATTGGCAATTCATAAACAAAGGCATAATCAAGGTAGGCATCTTTATTTTTCCATAAGGAATAATTCATACCGACACCGATTGCTATACGGGCGTCACCGAATCCAGCTCTGAAAAAATATTGTTCCTGCCAGGTATACTCCCCGCCGAAGCGAATTACCGATCCAAGATTAAGCTGTTCCTGCAGATCGGTCACATATCCATAATCGGCGGTGAATAAAAACTTCTTGTACGTATAACTACCACCTAAACGGAAGATGGTGGCGAAATAGTCATCGTAATTCTTGTCTTCCGAATCAATATTATCGGGCGTGTTCCAGTTGTATTTAGAATTAATATCCTGAACCTTGAACGCGATGTTCAGATTGGGAATCTGGCGAAACATGATACCGATATCGAATCCGATACCATCTCCTGTCAGGTTCTCAGTTTCGACAGGGATGCGGTGGAATAGTAACTTGAAATTCAAGCCGAACGACAACCCTGGCGCGATTTGATTGGCAAAGGTGACGAATATGGCATCTTCACTAGTGGACAGGGTTTCGGTCTGGAATCCAGAGTAACTGCGTCCGTCAATATCTTTAACGCCGGAGCTGACCCAGGCCAGACCCAGGCCGGCATTTGGCGGTAGACCGGTTGAAAAACTGGCGGCAAAAAATTGCCGGTCCAAAGCTAAGAAATGGTGCAATACGGTAAATTGTTTCCGGTCAAGAAAGACCACACCCGCCGGATTGTGATATGCGGTAAAACCGCGGTCCAGCTCCGCGGTAAAAGCGCTGCCCATGGCGATCGAACGGGCACTGCTACCAATCCGTAAAAAAGATCCGGCATAGCCGGCGAAATCGGCGGCCAGCCCAAATGTTACTAAGGCAATGATCATAAATAGGATTGACCAAGCATTAATAGCGCTGTTTTTAGAGCGCAGTAATTGTGGAGAAGGTGCTATTTTCATTATTTTACCACGATCAGTTTGAACCAGTGGTCGGAATTATCATAATTCAGCCTGATAAAATAGGTCCCGTTAGCCACCATTTTACCGTTACTGTCCTGGCCATTCCATTTATAGGCTCCCATATCATTATCTCGCCGGTCAAATTGCTGAGTGTAGACTTTTTGCATGGCAAAATCAAAGATATCGAGCTTAATGACATACGATTCTTTTACATCAATATGAAAGCGCACATAACGTTCGCCTTTATGTCCGCTATAGAAAGGATTCGGGTAAACATAGTCACCGGACACATCGGAGCGGAAAATCCGCCAGTTAAGTCCGTTCAAATCATCCGTCACAGCCAGGCCATCACCGGTACCGATCCACAGTTCGGAACGGTTGGGATCATACAGAGCCGAATACACTTCATTGGTAGCTATTTCGTCAGTCAGATAAGTAATACCATTTGTTTCAGCCAGGGACTGCCGGGCCGGTTTGTAGAGGGCCCAGTTCCGACCATCGTTCGAGCGCCACAGACCGTTTTCAGTCGCTGCGAATACCAGGGAATTATAAGCCGCTACATTATAGGCTCGTTCACCAAGCAGAGTTGAATGCCAGGTCTCGCCATCATCAGTTGTGTAACTGAGCCCGCGCTGTTCATGTTCATCGGTGCTCAAAGTGACCGCCCAGATAATCCGCTGACCGTTCCAATCCTGGCGGGTCAGGCTGACCACCCAGTTACCGGAGATGCCATCGGCGGGGAAAAAATAATGCTCCCAGTCGATACAGCCGCTAACCGTATCGATAATACCGCGGTTGATCCCGTTTGCAGTCCCCACCCAGACCGTATCGCTGTAAGCCAACACGGCAAAACCTTTATGGTTATGATTACCAAGGTTGGGATCCCGGGGATTCAAATAGAAACCCTTTAAAACACCATTTTCATAGAGCGAGTCCTGGCAGGTGATCAATTCCGGTTCGTTATCCAACGGTAGCGGAATGCGCTGCCAACTACTGGTATCACTTAAGCTGTAACGCCTGATACCGCCAGCCCAGGAGGCAATCCAGAGATAGTCACTGGCGATGGAAGCATCATAGGTAATATTCTGTTCGGACACCGTCACCGGCAAAGTTTTAAACGAGCGTCCGCCGAACCAGGACGCCAGCGTATCATCGACCCCATCCACAGGTTGATCAAAATACAGCCAATTGCTGCGACTGGAATCGGTAATTACGATGCCCATCCCGGCGGAGACCCCGCTTTTCTGGCCAGCTACGGCAACGGCTATCCGATCATTCTCAATCGCCAGAGCCGAAACACCCCCGGCCGGCAGCAGGTCGGTGGCGGTTTCGTCGACCAGTTCCTCGCTGGTGTAGTAGGTGAAAATATCCAGCGAATCATTATTCAGCCAGGACAAGCCCTGACCGGTCCCCAGCCAAATCAGTGTATCATTCTGCAGGCGAATATCCGAAATGGAATTGCTGGATAATCCGGAATAAGTGCTGTCCGGGAAGGACGCCGAGGTAGTGTCCAAATACTTTTTCAGCGAAAAAGACCGGGGAATCAGATCCGCTCCCGGAAGCATAGCAATCAATACGATCAGCAACAAAAGTATTCTCAAATTCCGGTTCAAATCAGGCATTTTCTTATTCTTTCTATGATCCACAAGTGTCAATAACTGCCAGTTCGACCATGAAGTCATTTGAGACAAGTCCATTGAAATCACGCACGAAATAATGCGACCGATACATACCCACCTGGCTTTCACTATCAATCAGGATCAGGCGGCTGTACTTGCCGTCATTGGCCACCTCATCCCAGCGTAATAAGCCGTCTTCTGCATAACCATCGTCATAGAGAGCGATCGGGCTTCCGCTGGATAGATTACCATCTGGTTTCTCAAAATTCAGATAACAGGTCTGAATATCATCCAGACCATTGGAATCGAGTACTGTGACCACCAGCGTATCCAAATCATAACCCAATGGAGCACCGGAACAGGGGATGTACATGGCTGTGGGCATGGATACGGCCATTATTTCCGGGCGGTAATTACTTAGCTCAAAACTATGGGAGACATTTATAACTTGGGTACCATAAACGGCTTCAACGATCATCCCGATTACGGTGGATGTAATCGAATCAAGCACGGTGGACAAGGTGGTGGAATCGGCGGGGACGACCGTTGCGAAAACACCATCATCGCTAAGAATATCTCCGGCCTGTCCGTCATCCGATATTGCGATAGTATCCGCGATGATAGTGGAATCCGCAAAATCAAAAATAACCGCGTAAACCGTGTCAAGAACAACTTCATTCAGTCTGGGAGCTACTTTTGCTGCCAGGTAAATCTCCTTGGTCCATTTATTATAATTGAACTGGATTTCCGTTATTGGATCACCAGCGGGGTCCGGTGCTCGTAAAGGATCTTCACAGCCCGAGCTCAGCACAAATACCAGAGTCAACACCAGGGTAATGAGACCGGTGAGATCGAATGGGTTATGAATATTTATTTTTCGCATATTTTTAAGGGCTATAGTTTAATTAGAATCCTTATAAATATAATACGTTAACAATGTTCCCACCTGTCCCAGGCTGGCAGGGGAGCAATTTTGGGGTAAATCCTGATGAGTATGCCAGAAATTCACATAGCGGTTGGGATAGTAAAAATCAATCAGATCCACCGCTGGAATTCCGGCCTCTTCCCACAGGGGGATATGGTCATCGAATACTGCTACGCCAACGCGATTCTCAAAAGCCGGTAAATCCAACTCCCTGGCCAGCTTCCATAACTCCCGTACCAGAGTTGGATTCTGCTGCATTGAATAGCGTTCCACCGGTATGGATAGATCGGCATCGCCGATCATATCGATAATTATAGCCTCAT
>DAOWAH010000008.1 GCA_030634675.1 Fidelibacterota bacterium | reverse complement strand
CGGGAATGTAAAGTGGGTCAGGTGCTGGCAATTTATCGAGTAAATGAACAGAATCACTGAACGTTTCAAATCCATGACTGTTACATACGCTAAGCCAGACCCACCGGGTTTGTGAATAATCAAATTGACTTATTACTATTTCAGTTACTTCCATCTCGTCGATAACTGCTAAAGAATATTTTTCTCCCTCTAGATCGCCGGTTGTATAAATTGTATAGTGACTGAAATTTGATATGGTGGATTGAGACCAGGCAATTGTTAATTCGCACAAGTTTGCTTCTACTGTATTAATGGTGATCACATCTGGAAAATTCACTGAATGATCAACAGTTACTGTTATTTCATCATATAAATATATTTTACTCAAGTGTTTTATCTCTGCCCGTATAATAACCGATGTGCCCTGCTCCAATGACCATGTATCCCAACTTGCCCGGTACAGCTCATCATTATATGCAGCGACAATTTTCTTATCATATGCAGGATATCTATTCGCATCGCTAATATAGAAAGTAACTTGGAATTGTCTTGGTTCGTTGGTCACTTTACAGACTAAATCAACAACACCGGCCACATAACTTTTATTAAGTGGTTGCAGAATTTCTATTTTTGGATCAGACTCGTTATCACAACTAATAAGGAATAGCGTACAAATTATAAATAATATTTTTATTACCATAAAACTAGCCCCACTTGATTGAATCGACCTATTATCTTAATAACCATCCTTTTTAAGACAAATCCAAATTACCCTGTATACCAGCTTATAAACAACTGATTGTAACATTTTTGTCTAGTTGTGTTTATAATTGTCGGATTATACCTTAAAATAGAGCTGGTAGCTATTTCTGGGTAGATGGAATACCAATTCATTTAATCGCACCCAATTCCTAAAGCCCCAATATTGCTACCGTCTTCGGCTACCCCAATACAAGGCGAGCCTGGACTAATGTGACCTATAGTGCTGAAGCTACATTACGGCAATTTAAAGCCGGTTTACCGTCGCAAAATATTATGTTTTTGGATGAATTGACCGATGTGGATACTTGGTCTGATCTATAAAAATTACAATCCGATTTATTGCACTCTGAAATTACTTGCCACAAGAATTTGCTTAACTGGTTAAACTGCACTTTTTCCATCTATCCTCCTTCTACTGGAATAAAACTCTGCTCAAAGGATATTTGCCTGGGAAAATAGTAGGAGGCCGGGTAATCTAACGGTCTAACTCACCGGCGCTGTTCAATTTCCAATTTCCATTTTTCAATTTCTAATATCCAAAAGCGTCCGGT
Source organism: Fidelibacterota bacterium (assembly GCA_030634675.1). The sequence continues at coordinate 17,888 of DAOWAH010000008.1, read as the reverse complement.
GCAGTGGTTGTTAGGTGCTACATTACTTGGAGAAAATATAATATCTAATCTGATTTTTTTACTAACAGAATGCCTAATGTACCAAAACTTATTTCTAATATTAAGTATACGATCAATATCCAATGAGGTATACCATCGATTATAATACTCAAAATTCTGCCTGCAGCTAAGCCAAGCATAAATACGATAAGACTGTATAAAGCTGCTTGTCTTAATTGATCTTTAAACACTCCAATAATCCAGAACAATATAAGAGCAAAATACAGACACATTACTGCTCGAAATATATGAATAGTGTTTGTGTCTGAGACAGATATATCAAATAGATATCTCAGGCTCTTTTGCGGTACTAGCCCATAAGACAAAGCTATAGGAAATAAACCTATTGCTGTAATCAAAAGAAATACTTGACGAACATTCATATATTCCTCCCTTGGAAAGTTATTAAGCACCTAACATTGTCAATATGTGGAATATTTTGACTCATATCACCCTTCCCGACTGACTATACGTCAGCCGTGGCAAGATAGGCTGGAAAATATTTCCACTTATTGTTATATCCTTATTTAAACACGGAATATTTATTAACAATATTCCATATATTAGATCAATCATATGATATTATGGAATCCCATCCAAATATGGCGGAGATTATGCATAGACCAAACGAATTGCAACCAAAATTTATTCCTGACTAGGACTTAAAACTAATGCTACAGGTATGACAAATCCTGGATAGTGTTGATGGAATTCTTTGATTGATTTTAAATCAATTGTGTAGTTTATAACATGTTCCATTTTTCTATATATTCACTCCCGCAGACCGGGTTGGAAATTATAGATAAACATAAAAAGGAATTTAATGATCGCTTCCGGTATAATATTCGACATCAAACATTTTGCCCTGCACGATGGACCGGGAATCCGGACCACGGTATTTTTCAAGGGCTGTCCACTCAATTGCTGGTGGTGTCATAACCCGGAAGGCTACCACCCGGAGATCGAAAAGCTTAAAATCAACCGGCGCATTAAGAATTGCGAACCCGAGGTGGTGGGGCGAATGGTCACCGTAGCCGAGCTAATGACAGAGGTGGGGAAGGACCGGATATTTTACGATGAATCGGGAGGCGGAATCACAATTTCCGGCGGCGAACCGTTAGCTCAGCCTGAATTTTTATTTGAATTACTGACCTCCTGCCGGCAGGAAAATATTTCGACTGTAGTCGATACCAGCGGATTTACCAAACTTGAAAATTTTAAGCGGCTGGCCGGTTTGGTTGATCTGTATTTATATGATCTGAAAATTATGGATGATAATTTGCACCAGCAGCATACCGGGGTGTCCAATACTAAAATTCTAAATAACCTGACCTGGTTGGTAAAAAATGGAGAACAGCTTCAGATACGAGTACCGTTGATACCCGGGATTACCGCTACAAAGGATAATCTCACGGCAATTGCCGGTCATGTTAAATCTCTGGATGGTGAATTCAGCGTTACTTTGTTACCCTTCAATCTGTTGGCCAGGGATAAATTTCATAAATTCAACCTCCCCAATAAACTCACGAAAATGCGAACTCAGTCAACGAAGACAATTGAACGAATGGGGGAACCCTTCCGGTCACTAAAAATTCCGGTTACCAGCGGAGGATAATCCCCATGAATGAACGCATCAAGCATCTGCGTGAACAAAGTTTGCAGGCCGTTCCCAGACTTTCTTTGGAACGGGCCACCCTGTTGACCGAATATTACCAGAGCGGGAAAAGTAACCGGGTTTCAATACCGGTAGCCCGGGCGCAGGCCTTTGAATATCTGCTTGAGCATAAATCGATTTGTATCAACAGCGGTGAGCTGATTGTAGGTGAGCGGGGACCGGAACCCAAAGCAACACCGACTTATCCCGAGATTTGCACCCACACGATCGAAGATTTTGACATCATCGCGGCGCGGGAAAAAATACCTTTTTCAGTTAGCGCTAAAGACTGGAAAGCGCAAAAGAATTTTATTGCGCCATTCTGGAAAGGACGGTCGCTGCGAGACCGGATATTCAATGAGGTAGACGACGATTGGCAGGCAGCCTATTCCGCTGGTGTATTTACCGAATTCATGGAGCAACGCGCCCCGGGTCACACCGTGCTGGATGATAAAATCTATCACAAGGGTCTGCTTTATTTTAAGCGAGACATTGCCCGGGAAATCGAAAATCTGGATTTTTCCCGGGATCGGGAGGCGTTTGACAAACGGGAAGAATTACAGGCTATGGAGATTGCCGCCGGCGCCTTGATCCGGTTTGCCGAACGTCATGCCGAGCAGGCTGAAGAACTGGCCGCAGAGGAATCCGATCCGCAGCGTAAAGTGGAATTGGAAACAATTGCCCGGGTCTGCCGAAAAGTCCCGGCTCAAAAACCGGATACTTTCCACGAAGCCCTGCAGTACTACTGGTTTGTCCATCTTGGGGTGATCATCGAACTCAATACCTGGGATTCCTTCAATCCGGGCCGGCTGGATCAGCACCTTTTGCCGTTTTACCGGGCGGGCATGGATTCCGGTGAATTGACAGAAGGCAAAGCCCGGGAATTACTGCAAGCCTTCTGGATCAAATTCAATAATCAGCTGGCACCGCCCAAAGTGGGAGTGACTGCCAAAGAGAGCAACACCTACACCGATTTTTGTCTGATTAATGTGGGCGGTGTTACGTCCAACGGCGGCGATGCCGCTAATGAATTGTCTTTCCTGATCCTGGATGTGGTCGAGGAACTGCGTCTGCTGCAACCGGGTTCAATGGTGCAAATCAGTAAAGAATCACCTGATCGGCTGTTGAAACGAGCCTTGAAAATTATTAAAACCGGTTACGGACAGCCTTCGCTGTTCAACACCGATGCCATCGTGTCGGAACTGGTACGACAGGGTAAATCCATTAGCGATGCCCGTAATGGCGGCGCCAGCGGTTGTGTGGAAGCCGGCGCTTTCGGCAAAGAGGCCTATATTCTCACTGGCTATTTCAATCTCGTGAAAGTACTGGAAATCACCTTGCATGATGGTGTCGATCCCCGGACCGGCCGGCTGATCGGCCTTGCCACCGGTGATCCCCGGACATTTGATTCCTTTGATCAGTTTTATCAGGCTTTTGAGAAACAGTTGCGGCATTTTATCGATATCAAGATCAAGGGTAATCGGATCATCGAAAGGCTGTGGGCCAAATATTTGCCGGCGCCATTCATGTCGATTTTAATCGACGATTGCATTGCCAGCGGTCAGGATTATAATGCCGGTGGCGCCCGTTACAATTCATCCTATATTCAGGGTGTGGGGCTGGGGACGATCACCGATTCGCTGGCTGCTATCAAATACCATGTTTTCGATCAGCGGCAAATCAGTATGGACGACCTGCTGGCTGCCCTGTCCAAAGATTTCGCCGGTGCCGAGACCTTGCGTCAAATATTAGTGGACGAATCGCCGCGTTACGGCAACGATGATGATTATCCCGACCAACTGGCCCAGCGCGTTTTTGAGAGCTTTTTTGCTGCCGTGGACGGGCGGCCCAACACCAAAGGTGGCCATTACCGGATCAATCTGTTGCCTACCACGTCACACGTCTATTTCGGCAGTGTTATCGGTGCCACCCCGGAAGGCCGCCATGCCGAGCAACCGCTTTCGGAAGGAATTTCACCGGTGCAGGGCGCGGATCGGAAAGGTCCCACCGCCGTATTGAAATCGGCAGCCAAGATCGATCACCTGCGCACCGGCGGAACTTTGCTGAATCAGAAATTCACACCCCAGTTGCTGGCTGATGATACCGGTTTGACCAAAGTAGCCGATCTGGTGCGTGCTTATTTTCGGATGGACGGTCACCACATTCAATTCAATGTGGTCACGGTCGAAACCCTGCGAAAGGCTCAGCAGAATCCCGAGCAATACAAAGATCTGATCGTACGGGTGGCGGGCTACAGCGATTATTTTGTGGACTTGAGTTACGAATTGCAGAATGAGATTATCCAACGGACTGAGCATGATACTTCCTGATTTGATTTCTACAGTAATACGGGAATTGAGCTTAATAATCTTTATAACGCATAATCATTGAAGCCGGTTTTTCTTGATATCGGGTAAATGGTCATAGCTCAAGTACGCTGGATAATACCAAGCGGGCCTTCGAAACGATTAAACGCTGGAAACGACAATAGCGTGATTTAACCGTTTTTGCTGATTTCTGAATTATATTGCTGTCTTCAGTTTACCAGACAGCTAGAATAATCCCGATAATTATTAAGCCAAGCAGGTTGTAACCATTATTTAGCAGCCATAAAGTCCAGGATTTGTATTCAAAGGTTTTGGATCGGACGGGATACAACTGGCAAGCCCGGATAACCAACCCCCCCGTAAGTAAAACTATTTTAGTTTGGTATACTTTAGTCGTGGGGCTCCACAGTAAATGATAGGTTTTCAAGCTTCATTATTAACTTGATAATTATTCTCGTAACAACGGAAGATAAGGGCATGAAAAACCAGCTTAAATTTTGTTTTATTGTCCTACTGATTATTAGCGGTGTCAGCGCGGCCAATACTGGTGAAACCAATGACAGACCTAGCATTGGCAGTTTTACAGCCCCGGATGGAACTGAATATCGACTGGTATATCTCTTGGAAAGTGAGACGTCTGCAAGGAATGGAACTGATGATGACAGTCAGGCTATGGGTGCCGGTTTATATTTTTATCAGTTGCGTAGGGCGGAGAAATCCATAATAGCAAAATGCTGCTGTTGAAATAGATATGCGAAAAATTATTATAGATGGCTACAACCTGATGTATGCCATGCCGGATTTGCTGAAATACCGCAAACGAAAATTAGAAACGGCCCGGGAACGATTGTTAAAGAAACTGGCGACTCTCGGTAAACGTCGGAAAACCAATATTATTGTGGTATTTGATGGTGTTCAAGATGAAATCATTCCGGCTGTAGAAGGGATCAATAAATGGGTCCAGGTACGTTTTTCGCCACCGCATAAAAAGGCGGACACTATTATCGTCGAATTGGCTGAAGTTGAAAGAAATCCTCGTTCCTGCACGGTGGTAACATCGGATAAAGCGATAATCCGCGATGTAATTCACGCCGGCCTAAAAACAATATCGTCGGAGGAATTTGTGCTCGTTTTAGATCCCAAACGTAGACATCAACCGGAATATGAGGAAGAGCAGAAGCCGGAGATGAAACCAGCTGATATCGAAGTCTGGCGGCGGGTGTTCAATCGAAGCTGACCTGCTTTTCGGATAATCCCTATAATACATGCTCACTAAGATTAGTAAATTAGTCGTTCAACAATCATTATATTAATCAATGCAAGTAAAAATTATATCTACCAACCGCAAAGCCTCCCATGAATACCATATACTGGAAAAATTTGAGGCTGGAATGGAACTGACCGGTAGTGAAGTAAAAAGTCTGCGGGAGGGGCGCGCTAATCTAAAGGAAGGATATATTACTATTCGTTCCGGGGAGGTGTGGGCGGTTGGGATACATATCAGTCCTTATTCGCACACCGGTTTCCAGGGTCATGAGCCGGTCCATGATCGACGCTTGTTATTGAACCGGCGCGAGATCGTCAGACTGCAGCGTAACGTCGATCAGAAAGGTATGACAATCGTGCCATTGCGGTTATATTTCAAAAATGGCTGGGCCAAACTTGAAATTGCGCTTGCCAAAGGAAAACATAGCTACGATAAAAAAGAATCGATTAAAGCCAAAGATATCAAACGACAAACTGAAAGAGAAATGAGAAATTACTGATGGCATTTTTACCTGTTGATGAACAATTAACATTGATTGCGCGTGGGGTGGAAGAAATTCTCCCGCTCGAAGAGCTGAAGCAAAAACTGGAACGGTCCCGGCAACAAAATAAACCGCTGGTAGTGAAACTCGGTTGCGATCCCAGTCGACCGGATTTGCATGTAGGACATGGGGTTGTTTTACGCAAACTGCGACATTTCCAGGATCTGGGGCACCAGGCCGTACTAGTGATCGGCGATTTCACGGCCATGATCGGTGATCCGTCCGGCAGAAATAAGACCAGACCACAATTGACCTTGGAGGATACACGCAGTAATGCAGACAGTTATGTTCTACAAGCTAAAGCTATACTTGATATTGAAAAATTGAAAATTGTATATAATAACGATTGGTTAGGAGTCATGTCTTTCAGTGCTGTCATTCAACTGGCAAGTCATTATACCGTGGCCCGAATATTGGAGCGGGATGATTTTACAAAGCGCCTTAAATCCGAGATTCCGATCGCGATTCATGAGTTGATGTATCCCTTGGCTCAGGGAATGGATTCGGTGGAATTACAGGCTGACATCGAGCTGGGTGGAACCGATCAGAAATTCAACCTGCTGGTAGGCCGTGATTTGCAACGCGAATATGATCAGGAACCACAGGTAATAATTACTATGCCGCTGCTGGAAGGGATTGACGGCAAGGAAAAGATGTCAAAGTCCTATGATAATCATATCGGGTTACATGACAGACCGGAAGACATGTATGGTCGCACTCTGAAAATACCTGATGAATTGATTTATAAATATTATCAATTAGCAGCCGCTGCCGATGAGGCGACCCTGAAACAGGTCAAAGATCAATTGGAAGATGATAAAATCAATCCGCGGGATATAAAAAGAGCCCTCGCAAGGATGATTGTAACATTGTATCATGATGAGCAGGCTGCTGCCGTTGCTGAACAACATTTTGATAATATTTATATCCAAAAAGGGGTCCCGAATGATATACCAACGGTAAAGATAACCGAGGAAATCTTACTGGTCGATGTGCTGGTCAATAATAATATGGTTGTCAGTAAATCAGATGCTCGCCGGATGATTAAGCAAGGTGCCGTCCGCCTTAATGGAGTCCAATGCACGGATCTCTATCGAAGTATCCGCGGGGATGAAAAAATTACCCTTAAAGTTGGAAAGAGGCGCTTTCTCCAAATTAATTAATATAATCAATAACAATATGTTCCTGCCTGCGCAGAAGTCCACAAAAGGGGAGCAGGCTAATACCGATCGTCATTGTATTTGGATATTAATGACCCGCTTTAAATTATTTTGTAACCTATTATATATGATGGCAATCCAAAATAATTATAAGTCCTAGTAACTTTGCTGAAACAATGATAGGCGTAGACTTTTTTGTTAAGAAAAATAGCCGATTGTTGAAAAATGGTGTAGGTAATATTGCTTTCAATATCCGAAATTAGACTTAGAGATTTGGCAATAAAAAGCCAATTTTCGATTATTGAAACTCGTTGAACATATTTGATAGAAACAATTTATTTTAGCAGATAGGAGGTAAAATGCCACAGAACGTTGCAGAGTTTACAGATGCTAATTTTGAACAGGAAGTACTTAAATCTGATACTCCTGTTTTGGTTGATTTTTGGGCTGAATGGTGTGGACCTTGCAAAGTCATAGCCCCTACGATAGTAGAAGTTGCCAGCGAATACGCCGGTAAAGTAAAAATAGGTAAACTTAATGTCGATCATAATCGTGATTCGGCTATGAAATTTGGGATTCGAAGCATTCCCAGTTTACTAATCTTCAACAATGGATCCGTTGCCCACCAAATAGTTGGAGCGGTTCCTAAAAATAATATTACCAAACTATTAGACGACCTTATTTAAACATAATAATCAAATGAATCGGAAAGTTATCGTCATAGGATCAGGACCTGCAGGATTAACGTCTGCAATTTATAGTGCACGCGCCAATTTAAAACCGTTGGTTTTTGAAGGACAACAACCGGGTGGTCAGTTGACAATCACGACTGAAGTTGAGAATTTCCCGGGTTTCCCCAAAGGGATTTCGGGGCCGGATTTAATGGATTTACTGCGCGAACAGGCTAAACGATTCGGTGCTGAAACGGTTTTTAAACAGATCACAAAAGTTGATTTTTCTCAAAGGCCATTTAAATTATGGGCTGGAGATGAAATGCATACCAGTGATTCGGTAATCATATCAACTGGTGCTTCTGCTCGTTGGCTGGGATTGGAATCCGAACAACGATTGATGGGGTATGGTGTTTCTGCTTGTGCCACCTGTGATGGATTTTTCTACCGAGATAAAAAAGTATTGGTTGTGGGTGGTGGCGATTCCGCTGCCGAAGAAGCAACCTTTCTTACCAAATTCGCCTCAGAAGTATGGTTAGTGCACCGCCGTGACGAATTAAGGGCGTCCAAAATCATGCAAAAACGTGTTTTGGACCACCCCAAAATCAATGTGCATTGGAATTCAGTAATAAGTGAAGTATTGGGTTCTACTGAAACTGGTGTTACGGGAGTAGTACTACAGGATACAACTACTGGTGAAACACGAGAGGACTCTTGTGACGGTGTCTTTTTAGCAATTGGCCATGTACCGAATATACAAATATTTCAAGGCCAAATTGAGATGGACAAAAAAGGCTATATTATTACCAAAGAAGACCGCTCATTGACTTCTCAAGCAGGTATATTTGCCTGTGGTGATGTTCAGGATCATATTTATCGGCAAGCTATTACAGCTGCCGGTTCCGGTTGTATGGCAGCCATCGATGCGGAGCGTTTTTTGGAATCCTGATAGACTCGGTTTTTCATAGTTTCCGATTCATCGTCTTAACTACTGACTTGTCAGAGAAAGGATTGTACGATGAATCATAAGTCTACATTAATATACGATTTAGTAAATCTAAAGCTGAATTATAACAAGAGAACGGTTTTGCAGATCGGGAATCTGCAGATCCACCGTGGTACAATTTATGGAATCATTGGACCGATTGGCTCAGGAAAAACATCCCTGTTGCACGCACTCGCAGGCCAAATAAAACCAACGTCAGGTTCTCTTAAATATGATAACCAGGAATTTTCTCTAAATTGGCTCGGTAAAATCAAGCCTAATCCAACAATAAAATTTATTGGTGGAATGCTTCCTCAATTCAACACGGTGAAACAAATAATTGATGATCGACTCCCGAAACGTAGGGATAGGATTTTTAAACTGTATTTTAGCAGTGGGGTACAAAAACAGATTTACTCGGAGAAGATTGAGTATCTTTCTCCCGGAGAACAAGCCTGGTTAAATACTATTTTGGCAGTAGAAAGCGATCCGCGAGTTTTATTGGTTGACGATTATGGTATTCGCCTTGATTCCGGGATGGTACAAGAATTCAACCGAAAGATCATGAAAATGACCCGGGAACTGGGTACTACAATTATATTATCTTCGGTAATGGCGGATAACATTCAAAATATTGCCTCGGTTTTGATTTATCTTGATAATGGACACATATGTAAAATCAGACCTGGAAAAGGAAGATCAAATCGCGGTCAACAGCAGCGCCGAAGGTATAATTAATATCAGGCTGGATTAATGGGCACATGTTTGATCTATTCGCCGCGTTTTCTTGATCACGATACTGGTCTGGGACATCCCGAGCGACCTGAGCGTATTCAAGCCATTATCGATTCTCTGCAAAATAAAGCAATTTGGAATAACCTGATTCATATATCTCCCGAGATTAAAGATCCACAAATACCATCATTAATTCATGATCCGACATACATTAAACGCGTAGCGCTTACTTGTGACAGGGGTGAACAGTATATTGATACTTTCGATAACACTATTTGCAGTGAATCCTATTCCGTTGCAATTCTGGCTGCTAATGCAGCCGCCGAAGGTATTGATTATGTAATGGCAAATGATGGTAATCGGTCTATGATCATACCTCGACCTCCGGGTCACCATGCCGAATATGATCATGCGATGGGATTTTGTCTTTTTAATAATGTGGCGATTGCTGCGAGGTATGCTCAAAAAAAATATTCTTTGACCCGTTTGGCTATCATTGATTATGATGTCCATCATGGAAATGGAACACAACATCTTTTTGACAATGATCCCAATATCCTCTATGTGAGTATGCATCGCTACCCTTTCTATCCGGGCACCGGTGCAAAAAACGAGACGGGAACGGGTGATGGACTGGGAACAACTCACAATTACCCTTTAGATCAAGGTGCCGGTGATGATATATATACTGATATCATGGACAACTCGATTGCGGATATTGTGATCAAGTTCAAACCGGAATTACTGATTTTATCCTCAGGTTTCGATGCCCATGAACTTGATCCACTGGGCGGGATGACAATTTCAACGGTGGGTTATATGAAGCTGTCAAACACATTGGTTGCTATTGCCCGGGAATGTTGTGAGGGGCGAATTTTATCAATTTTAGAGGGAGGTTATAGTTTACAGGGACTTGCAGATAGTATGGAAGTCCACTTGCAGGAATTAATGAAAGATTAATTTATGAAAAAAATCCACCGTTCACAATCAGATCGAGTCTTAGCCGGAGTGTGTGGCGGATTTGCTGAATATTTTAATATTGACCCGGTCTTGGTGCGTTTAATTTGGATTTTCATGATCTTGATTGGTGGATCTGGTATTATCGCCTATATTCTGTGTCTACTTTTAATTCCCGAAAACGCTGATCATAGGCAGTTGCCGATGTACAGGAATCTTGTATTTAATAGAAAAAATAGCTTATGGGGAATTATATTAATAGTATTAGGATTGATTCTAGTTTTTCAATACAATGATATTATTGGAAGAGTTGTGCATCGCTTTTGGGGTTTTGGTTTTAATCTCCTGTTTGCGGTTATCCTGATCGGTTTGGGAGTATTATTATTAGCAAAGGGGCGTTCAGGGTTTGCAAAACCGGCTGGATTAAAGCTGCGGATACCATTTCATATCTCAGCTGAGGATCGGGTCTTCACCGGTGTTTGCGGAGGAATTGCCGAAAGTCTGGAAATAGATTCGACGATAATTCGCCTAATTCTAGCGTTCGGTACGATAATGAGTTTGGGTGCCGGTATAATTTTGTATTTGGTTCTGGCATTGTTATTACCCAAAGTAAATAATTCAAAATAATTGTTTTTCAGTAAAGTAGGGACAGGCATGACGATGGATCAGCAAAGATTTAATGAAATCACTGGAAAATTCCAGGAACAATCAATTTTAGTTGTTGGTGATTTAATGCTCGATCAATATTTCTGGGGAAAAGCGGAACGCATTTCACCAGAAGCACCAGTACCTATTGTCAGAATTGAGTCAATCAACAATATGCCCGGTGGAGCCGGTAATGTAGCTTTAAATCTGGCTCAATTAAATTGCCGGACACGGATTGTAGGCTTGATCGGCGATGATGAACAGGGTAAAAAACTTACCGAAAAGTTAGGTCAAGCCGGGATAGCTACGAATGGGCTCACGGTTTGTCCCGAAAGACCAACCACTGTTAAAACGCGCATTATTGCACAGAATCAGCAAATACTTCGTACTGATCGGGAAGAATTATCTCCGATTGATGGCGGTTGGGTAGAAAAGTTACTTCAACAAGTAATTAAAGCAATACCTGATTCCGATGGAATCATTATTGCGGACTACGACAAGGGCGTATTATCAGGAGCTATGATTAGAAATATTCTGGAAGAAGCTTCAAATAATGATGTGCCGGTTTATGTTGATCCAAAAACAAATAACTTTTTTGCCTATCAGAATATCCGGTTATTTAAACCAAATAAGCATGAATTCATTAATGCTCTGGGAACTTCAGATAAAATGGAATCTGATTTTAAATTGTTAGGTGAGAAATTGGTTCATAGACTTAAAACGGAAATTGTTATGGTTACACTTGGAGACAAAGGTGTTGCGCTTTTTTATAATGATGAATTTCATACTATTTCAACCAAAGCTCGTAAAGTACATGATGTTACCGGTGCTGGAGACACAATGATTGCTGTGTTTACTTTGGCGGATTTAACCGGTGCATCGCCAGTTGAATCCGCGCAGATTGCTAATTATGCGGCTGGGAGAGTAATTGCGGAAGTTGGCGCTGTCCCGATTAATCATCAAATGCTACAAGAGATATTTGATTCTCATTTGTAGAAATAATATTTGTCAATTTTTTATCTGAAGTAGATACTCATTTTTGAGAGAGTTATATTTTGATTGTTAAAGACGTGCAACGGAATGCGGATACAGATATTTATAAGTCTATGCTGGATTAATTTTCTTGGCGCCCAACCTGACCCACGGTTTGATCCATTTGATTGGGTTCTGTTGCGCGACGCAACTGCAATCAATTCCATAAGCGAAGGGTTGACCTACACCTATTTTGGTACAGCAACCGGTGGTGTTTGGCGATACAATAATTTTGGCCAACAATTTGAGGAACCCATTACCACCGCGCAAGGATTATCGTCCAATGACATAACGGCCGTACATTATGATCAACGTACGGGTATTCTGTGGGTAGCAACCGAATGGACGCTTAATTATAGTTATACTAATACGGGTGACTGGTACAGTATCAATTCTTCTGATTTAGGTTTAAATGAAGGAATGCGGATTGTACAAATCGGCAACAGTCAAGATTATATCTGGTGCCGGACCTCTACATTGTATGTAAAATGTGATCACGCCTCCGGAATTATGGTGGGTAATATGGTTAATCCTGATGAGATTGAGATTTCCTGGAGTAGTTATCCATTAACTCCTTATGATGATATTTCTGATATATTAACCGGTTACAGCTTCTTCGGTAATTGGAATATTTTCGGTTCAGGTTTATTGAATCCAAGCGGAGAATATGTGGATATCACCACCTATTTCAGGGGGCATTTTAAGGATTTTTGGATCGGTACGGATAATCGGGTCATTTTATTAAGTAAGCAGCAAATGAATACTTTTTATCCCGTGCTATATGGCTTAAATAATACCAATGTACAATTTTTACTTTTTGACGATGGCTTTTGGGTAGGGGGTCGTTCTAATCGAGGTAGCAATGCTGGTATTACTTTTTTTTCTCCAGGCCGGCAGGTATACGAGCATTTTGATTTTAAGCTGATGATCAATATGACTCCTCAATCGTTATATTCTGCCATCGATACCGAAGAAGAAATTTGGTTTGGCGGTGAAGGGCAAGTGTTGATTTACAATAAAGCTCAACAATATTGGCGAACACTAACTGGATTGGATGGCGTGCCGCGCGGGAAAGTAATTACTCTGGCTCAAGACTCAACCTTTGTTTGGATGGGCGCAAGCCGGGGAATCGGACGAATATCAAAAGCATTAAAAAAGCAGAATCCTACTGGTTTCGAATCTTTATATGATGAACGATTTGTCAACGCATTGACTCTATTTGATGATGAAATCTGGATTGCCTCTGATTATCATTTACGAATATTTGATATCACCAACAATACAATTTCAAATTACAATGAACAAAAAAACACCAACCTTGAGTTAAATAATTTAGACGCTTTTCAATATTATACAGCTTTTACGCAAGCAGGCGAAAATATTTATATTGGAACAACTCAAGGGATTATTGTTTATAATTCCAAGTCGAAAGAAACTGAAATCTTAGTAAATCCAACCGTTTATTCTGGAAAAGTAATCAAAAAGATGTTTGTTTATGACCAGTATTTATGGATATTGACCAATAAATCATTAATAAGAGTAAAATTGAATAATATGTTAGTCATGGTATACAATTATGATTTTATGGGTACGCTGAATGATTTGTATATTACCGGTGATAAGTTGTGGATTGGAACCAGTGAAGGATTAATAAAATTCTATTGGCAAAGAGATTTATGAGACAAACTAAAATAATACTCGTCCTTTTTTTGCTTATTAATTGCATTGCTGCCAGGGGCATTCGTGATCCTGAAAATCGTAATAATATCGAACATTTCCGTATCACGGCCATACCGATAGAGATTATTTCTAATGATTCTATCAATTTGCTAACATATTTCGATATCCCCAACTCGACGCTTCAATTTGTTAAAAATGATTCGGGATTTACTGCCGAATTCGAAGCAGTTATATCAATCCGTAATGAAAGGAACATGCAAGTAGCCCGACAAATCTGGACCGGAGCGATCATTGTAGAAGATTACCGAGCCACTGTCTCAGACAAACTGTACACGACTATGTTTGCTGAGATCAATGTACCGGCATTAGAGCTGGTACTAGTTGGAGAATTATTTGATAAAGATACACGGGAGACGGCCAGTAAAGAGATCCCAATTTCCTTAGAGAAGTACAAACAAGATACCTTCCTGTTTCCATTGGTTTTAATGAAAAAACAACCAGGTAATTGGGGCTTGGGTGAAGATTTAAAACCTGTGTTAAACAATAAAGTATCCCTAGAAGATGAAAACTATCGGTTGCACATCAGCGGTCGTATTCGACCTGGTCCATATTCTATAAATGCTAGTAATTTGGATTATAATGATAGTATTCGCTGGAGTGAAACCTATGATAATATTACCGAATCAAACCATTTTAAACTGGTAATAGAAATCCCCAAGGGATTGTTAACAGGCTTTAATACCAATATTAAAATAAATTTAGTGCAAAATGATCTTGAACTTCATAAAAACATACGATTAACGATTAACAATCCCGGAATACCAGCATCTATATCTGACATTGATGAAGCAATCGATCAACTTCGATATATTTCATCAGATGATGAATATAGGACTTTTAAAAAAGCAAAAAAGAATGAACGTGAGAAACTATTGCGGGAGTTTTGGATAAAACGCGATCCCACGCCTAACACAGAAAAAAATGAATTAATGGTGGAATATTACAATAGAATAAAATATTCAAATGAACATTTTTCTACCTTTTTACCGGGTTGGCGTTCCGATATGGGAATGATCTATATCATCTTTGGTAAACCTGATGATATTGAACGGATATATGGTTCATCAAGTAGGTATTCAGGGCAGAAATGGTATTATTATAATGTTAACCGCTCATTTGTTTTTATTGATGAAAGCGGGTTTGGGGATTTTCGTCTTATCACACCGTATTATGGTCGGAGTAGCTGGTGAAATTTGTTTTCATTCCCGGAGATGGTGTTGGCATTGAAATCTCTGCTGAGTTGATTAAAATTGGCCGGGCGCTGGAGAATTATACCAATATCAAATTTAATATTCAGACTTTTGATTTAGGATTAAAACATTATTTAGACACGGGGATTTTTGTACCGGACGGTGTTATTAAGGAATGTAAACAAGCGATGGCAATCTGGGTGGGACCCTTGACGGATAAAACTGGAGATGGTGTACCTATCAGGAAGTCAATTATCGGACGTTTAATAACAGGTTTGAATATTTCTACGTTTATCCGAAGGATAGTACCATTCAATCCTAATATTAACCTACTAACTTCAGAACCGTTTGATGTTTTAGTACTACAGGATTGTATTGATTATGGGTCGAATGCCAATAATTTCACTACAAATATTACAGCTAAAGAAAGAATGACTTTTGATATTTCCATCACGACCAATAGTCGGGTGGTTAATCTGCTTAATTATGCTATTAAATTAACAGAAAACAATGAACGGCATAAGATTACAGTTGCTTTACCAGATGACCAAATCACGAGCGATAACCCCTGGATAATACAATATAAAAAATTGTCCCTTTCAAAAGATTTACCAATATCAATTATTTCTATCGATAGATTGGTATTCCGGTTACTTCATCGACCGGTCGATTTGGATATCATTTTAACAATACCTCCCTACGGTACACTGCTTTCGAAATTGGGTGCGGCATTGGAAGGCGGTTTGGGTTTGGCTTATGAATCATATGTAAATCCGGAAGGTTTGCGATTATTTCATGTGTTACATCCACCATCGGATCGTTTTGTCGGGAAAGACGCAGCAAATCCCATTGGTGCAATTAGAGCATTAGCTGACATTCTTTACCATGTCAATCGTCCGGTATTAGGCCGAGCAATTGAGCAAGCGGTGCGCTCTTCACTGGAGGCAGGTTGGTCGACAAGGGATATGGGTGGTAGTATGGGCACTGTGGAAATTGGTGATTTTATCTGTAACAAAATTTCTGAAATAATGCCAGGCTAATTATCTGTCTTTATATATTGAGAAGATCGAGGTAATCACGATGAAACTGGATCAGAATGAAATTGAGATATTAAAAAAGCTATTTTTATCGGATGTTAAGCATAAGTTTGTCACAATTCTTAGCAATCAAGAACGATCAATATTGGAGAACTTGCACGATAAATTATTTAATTCAGCTGTGATAGAGATATTCGTTGATGGGGCTTCGGATCTACAGAATAAAATCGCGGGAATCGGTGGTGTGGCTTACCAGCATGGACAGGAATTATTCCGTTTTGCTGAATATATTGGTGAAGCCACAAACAACCAGGCCGAATATCAGGCTCTAATCCATGGTCTGAATCTTTTAAAAGATTTTAATGCAAAACAAATAAAGGTCTTCATGGATAGTGAACTGGTAGTCAAGCAAATTAAAGGGGAATATCGTGTGAAACACGAGCGGATGAAACCGCTGTTTAAGAAATCGACCGATTTGTTATCCATTTTTGACGATTGGGTCATTGAGTCTGTACCACGCGAGAAAAATAAAATAGCCGATATATTAAGTAAGGAAGGTATGGCCATAGGAATTGATTCATGAAAGCATTAATTACCGCCGGTAGTCGCGGAACACGATTGCACTCTATAACCCATATGCAAAACAAAATTCCGATTCCGATTGCTAGTAAATTTATATTAATCTATGCAATCGAATATGTGGCAGAAGCGCAATAACTGAAGATGGTAGCATTGCCTGGAATCAATGTTGAAATTGAACGGGTTTATTCCAAACCGTAACTCTATCGTTTTAATCTTGGTGAACAAAGCAGGATAGTGTTTTTATAAGCACTCAATTCAGTTTTGAGCAATAGGATTATTTGCTTTAGTACTTTTCCATATTCACTTGGTTTTGGTTAGGCTATTGAATGTGTTACATATTAATTTCCAAGTTAATATTCAATAAGATTAGAAATTAGTCAGTCACATAATGAGCATTATAAATTCTTTTAAAAATATTTTTTCCTGGGTTTCCGGTGATATTGCAATCGATTTAGGTACTGCCAATACGTTAATTTGGTTAAAGGGCCGCGGAATTGTTGTTAATGAGCCTTCGATTATTACCCGCTCAGTACATGATGGTAAAATTATCGCGGTTGGAAACGATGCCAAAGTAATGATGGGAAGAACGCATCGCGAGCTAGAAACAATTCGGCCGCTTCAGGATGGTGTTATTGCTGATTTTAATATGACGGATGGAATGTTGCAGGGCTTTATCCGTAAAATGAATCTGAATCGCTTGGCCCGGCCCCGGATGGTTATATGTGTACCATCAGGTGTAACGGAAGTAGAACGCCGTGCCGTAAAGGATAGTGGAGATCGAGCAAATGCCCGTGAAGTGTACCTTATTGAAGAACCAGTAGCAGCAGCGATAGGTATTGGTCTTGATATTAGTCAACCGGTGGGGAATATAATTGTCGATATTGGTGGCGGAACAACCGAAATCGCCGTGATTGCTTTGAATGGTGTTGTTGCCAAAGAAACAATTCGCATCGCCGGCGATGAAATGGACGACGCGATTGTAAAATGGTTTCGAAACGAACATAAACTTGATATCGGGATAGCTACCGGTGAACGTATCAAAAAAACCGTTGGTTCGGCGATGCGGATGAAATCGGAACCGATTTTTGTTAAGGGTAGGGATCTGGTCTCCGGAATTCCCAAGACTGCCGAAGTTTCATCTGACGAAATCAGACATGCCCTAAAAGATCCGATAAATAATATAGTCGAAGCGGTTAAACGGGCTCTGGAGCAGACACCCCCTGAACTGGCATCTGATATATTAGATCGGGGTATAATTATGACCGGTGGCGGAAGTCTATTGCGAGGAATTGATCAAATAATTCGTGAACGTACAAATATCCCTGT
>DAOWAH010000083.1 GCA_030634675.1 Fidelibacterota bacterium | reverse complement strand
CAGTCCGAATCATAGGTTAGAGAATCAATCAATGTGGTAAAGGGATCGAACAGGCGGATTTGATCACCGCCATTATTCAAACTGGGAAAACCTCCAGGAGGTACAATATAGGTAGCTTCCGGTGGGCAAAATTGCAGCAGGGACGAGTCAGGAGCAACGACAATAAAACTGCCGGATGGAGCCGTAAGTGCTGGAAACCGGTAGGCTTCACCGGGATAATTATCGGTGATTCGCCAGTCCACTAAATTAATTGGTGTTGTTCCCAGATGGACCAGTTCTACGAATTCCTGGCGCCCAGTTAACGGAGCCGCAAGAAATTCATTTATGGTGAGTATTCCCGGCTGATAGCGAACGCCGAGGGTGATGTACCCGGAGTTATTGGTTGGATCCTCATCGCCGACAATTTCCAGACGAACTTGCCAGGTATGTGATCCTGAATTTATTTCAGCAATATCAATAATCACCCGTAGCGTTTCCATTTCGGCTAGTTCTGGCAGGGCCGTTGAAGCAATGGTTGATGTATCGGTGGTAACCAGTAATAGGCCGTTGAACGTCTCGCGTCCGATATTGGCGACTAATACCGACAGGGTCGTAGTTTCATTAGAATTGATAACCGGCGGATTGATATTAAGAGAATCGGTTAGTATAGCACCATCAATAGTATTGGGCCGGACACTGTTTTCAGCCCCCGGAGTACCGAGGGAGTCTCGGCTGATAGACCAGTTGGCAGCCTGATCCGGATAGTCCAGGCGAATCCTTTCCCGGGAAAATCCGGCCGGGGCCGGTTCGTTCCAGCCCGTGCGGGCTACCGTGACAGCACTACTGTCCAACAGAAACAGGGAATCGCTGGTATTGCCCAAGGTATTACCGATCGTGGTGGTATGGGTAAACAGGATTAAGGCACTGTCCGGTACCAGACCCTGATACATTAAGCCATCGTAATCCCCTTCAAAAATTACGGCATAGGTCAGGGATGGCAAAATTATATCAGAAGCTCCGGCGCTGTCCAGCAGTCGGTCGGTGGCGGCTAGGTCAGCGATTGACCAGCCGGTGATATCCGCCGGGAAATCTGAGGTATTATAGATCTCCACAAATTCATTGGGCGAGTCCGCACCAGCCGGGTTGTACATGACTTCGGTGATCATGATTTGTCCCCCTAGAGACAATGATAGAACCAAATAAATAAACACCCTTTTCATAAACAAGTCCTATTAACAGTTTATTATTAATACAGTATACACCATTTTAGGTTACAGGTCAATTATCTTTTTAGATTTAAAGTCACTTGTGAGGGGCTTAATAAGTACTGCCGCCGAATTATAAGACAGATTGAATTTCCATTGGACTAGTCGTCGTCGTTATAAATTGTATTAATGAATATAATCACTTCATTCCGGGATAGTCGGTAATAAAATATTCTGTCATTCAAGGAAGAAAATGTTTATCTCCGGTGTATTAATCCACCTACACTCCGATGAATTGGAGCTACGGCGTACAAGCAGGCGTGGTTTAATTGCCCAAGATTATCCTCAAGAAAAAAGGTTCAGGGATTGCCCAGGGGTTTAATGCCATTTATTATTGCAACCAATAAATCGTTGTCTGGTTTAGAATTCAGTCAGTCAGTGAGCATTAATTTGCCAGAAGCCATTCCAGGGCTGAATCATAATCTTTAAAAGCATTGAAAAATATGCCCCGGTTCCTGGCAACTGTGACAAAAAACTTATATAGTTTATATTTACCTTTGGGAGTGACGAAGGCAACAAATGGATAAATATCCTCAAATTGTGATTTAAGCTGTAGCGGTCGTTTATAGGCCACTAGGTTTGATACATTAATTTTCAGCTGACTGTGATCGATCAATATCTTAACAATCCCGGTTTCCTGGGATTTTTCAGTAATTACCGTGGTAATTTTGTCACTGTCTTCAATATTCCATTTACCTTGGGCGAATACTTTTATTATCTTTGATTTATTGTCAACTTCGATCCGATGATTCATACCACCTCACTGATTTAAATAAGTTTTGATTAGGTTCGCTTAACCTTACGTGTATGGGAAATTAACCAAGAAAATTGTTAAAGTCAGTTTCCAATCTTATAATTGCCAACCAAAGATAAGGGAGATTATTTGATAGCTAACCTTGGACTAGATCATATTGTTAAGTGAATCGGAACTGGTAGTTGATTAATTTCCTGGCTACTTTCAAGATACTATCACTTGGATAATAGAGCATTGAGTGAGCGATGAAATCAGATCAATCCCCAACCATAAATAAAATCATTTCTGAGGAAAAGTTGACAAAATCTACTTTGCTGGAATCACATAAGTATCTAACCATTTTATTGAAAAACACCAGTGATTTCATCATGATCAGTGATGAAACGGGTCTACCGGTGCTATATAATGAAGCCTATGCCCAGATGATAAAAACAGCCTTTGATATTGAAATGAAACCGGGCTTGCAGCTGCACAAGTTATTTCCCAACCAAAAAATGTTTGCTCGCTGGAAAGGATTTCATCAACGGGTACTTAGTGGTGAACAGTTAGTTGAATTATATTCCCACGATTTTGGAAACAATATTACGCACTATTTTGAAGTTTCATTTACACCCATAATTGAAGCGGGAGTTGTGCGGGGCTTCTCTGAAATTACCCGCGATATCACTGAGCAAATACAGTTTAGGGAGCTATTATTAGATACTTATAATGATCCTGAAGAGCGCGTAAGGCGACATGCAGCAAAGCTCCTGGCAACTAATGAGCAACTGCAAGAGGAAATTTTAGAACGTATCCAAGTTGAAGAAGCACTGATCGAGAGCGAAGAAAAATATAACCTGATAGTTAACAATAGTCCTGATATGACCATGTTACAAAATTCCGATGGTATTGTGGCTTATGTAAGCCCGCAATGCCAGAGCCTGCTCGGCCTCCGGCCAATGGAATTGCTGGGTAAGAATGATATCAGCTTTGTTCATTCGGAGGATAGAGAAAAAGTACAACAGGTTTTGACTGATCTCTTGACTGGGAAAAAAATAAAAGAATTTGAGTATCGCATTATTGGGAATGACGGGGAATTGCGTTGGGTATCACATACTTCGCAATCCATAAAAAATAATGAAGAAATAGCTTATATTCAAAGCAACGTGCGGAACATCACTAGGCAGAAAAAGGCGGAAGAAATCATTGCTAATCAAAATATACAATTGGAGCAGAAGAACATCGCCCTGCGTGAGTTCCTGACCCAGTTGGAGAAGGAAAAGGAAAACCTAGAGCGGAAGGTAATTACAAATATTGAGAAACTGATCAAACCACAATTGGAAAGACTGAAATCTACAGATGGGGAAGCCCAAAGCTATATATTGGACTTAATCGATCATAATCTGACTGAAATCATCTCATCTTTCGGGATTAAAATGATGAATCAGGCGAATGTCCTCTCGCCGCGTGAGATAGAAATCTGTAATATGATTAAAGATGGTTTAAGTTCTAAAGAAATCGCCAGTATTTTGAATCTTGCAAAAGCCACTGTAATCAGACACCGCAATAATATTAGAAATAAATTAGGAATTCGCAATACCCCTAC
Organism: Fidelibacterota bacterium; assembly: GCA_030634675.1. The sequence continues at coordinate 3,418 of DAOWAH010000083.1, read as the reverse complement.
TAATCTGACTGTCTTCTTAAATTCCATTTAATTGACAGGAGAAAACATGTAGTGTTTCTACATGTTATATACACTATAAATGGATATTACAAAATATTTAATTCAGCTATAATTTCCCCTATCTAAGTAGCCGTAGCGGTCATCAATTTGGGTTTTGGCGTCACCCACTCTTCAATCATTATGATAATAGAAAATCCTGAAAAACATCCGCGATTCGATCCTCTTATTCCAGATGCCTTCTGGGATCATTATTTCCGATTGAGACAATATTATACTGATGGTATTACTTTACAGGACGCCTTATTCCGCTATAAAGATTGGCTGCGGGATAAAGTTTATTCTAAAAAACAAATTATCTGGAAGTTGCAGAAATGGGCCACCAGGGATGAAGTTAAAAAGATCATGATCCTTAAATGAGGGATAATAAAAATATGAAAATATCGGGGCGAATGGGCTTGCCTCCTACCTGATAACTAGTATGGCTACACCGGATTATCAAGTTTTTCGCCCCGAATTTCCATACCGGAGAGCAAAGTAAAGAGAGGTATTTGAAATGGAATTTTCAGGTATTTTAAGTGTTGTCTTTATGGCAACTGCAATTTGCATGGTGCTAATTAAAGCTATCCGCGAGAAGCTTATTGATAAATATATCATTTTTAATAATCGATGTCCGACCTGTAATTCAAGTCTACAGCACAGACAGCACTTAGCACGTCATAAAATTTTAGGTTCAGTATTATTTGTAGATGTAAAATATCTTGAGTGTGATTATTGCCATAAAAAAATACTTTTTATAGGGCCACGAGGACGAAAAATAAAGGGCATTATTGCTGATTGATGATAATGTTCTCCAATTAGGTTTTTGTAGTCAATGTTATAATGTCTGATTAGTCAGATTATAGTAATCATTACAGGCCTTGTATTACCTTTCTCAGTTCGCGCCGATAAACGCTTCGATATATATTTTCAGCGTTTCGCGGGCCTGGCGATAATAGATCAAGTGGCTTCGATCAGGTTCCCAGCCCCGGAAGGGATCCTGAATGCTCCAGTGCAGTTGTTTAGTTAAACCTGAAAAAACGGGGCAGAGCTCACGAGCATTGTCACAGACGGTAATTACGATATCGATACCACTATACAGATAGATGTCGATGGGATCGGAAGTATGATCACGAACATCAATATCCACCTCATCCATCACCAGAATCGTTAGCGGGTGAACGCGGCTGGGTTGCGTTCCGGCGCTGAATACTTCGTAACGATCACCGGCCAGTGAGCGCAGTAAGCCTTCCGCCATCTGGGAACGGCAGGAATTACCGGTGCAGAGAAAAAGGACTTTTTGTCTGGTTTCCATTGAGTGAAATTCAGTAGCGTATCCATTGAAAGTCAATGTTTAACCACCCCTTGGCTTCCTAGAAACAAGAGATAGGAGAATGGAGAATGGAAACCAGGAACAGGGGACGGGGAATCGGAATTAAAATTTAATTTTCTTGTTACTTATTACTAGCCACTTGTCACCGCCTGCCAACCGAAGTCCAGGCCTGCCAGGACGTAGATGGGTGCTCTTGGTGGTAGTGATTTAGGGGGAAAGCCAAGTTAGCTTATTAATGTTTTGTGTACCTGAACTATCCTAAATTTCAGGTCGATGTCAAGTTCCGATGATAGCAAATTTGGCCCCCTGTTTACGCAACCGCTGGAGCCCAGCACCGGTCTGACAATTTCCGATCTGAATCGCTACCTGTCGGCGATTCGTAAATTAGATGATATCAGCAGTGCTCTAGAGGAAGGTGTATTTCTGGCGGATGGGCTGGCTGGTTTGAAAGTCCTGCCGGCTGATTCCGTGGATTTAGTACTCGCCGATCCGCCCCAATCGCCCTGGGAAGGTCCGGACCTGCAGGGTAAGCCGTTAACCCTGAGCGAATATTATCACTGGAACCAGAATTGGCTGAAAGAATGCCAGCGGATTCTTAAATCAACCGGTTCGATCTATCTGTTTTCCCATTGGCGCCACTCGGGGATGTACCAGGCCCTTTTAAGCGAGGTTTTTCAGCTGCAGACACGGATCACCTGGGGGCACATGAATGGCGCAACTGTGGGCACCAAGCGCACTTGGGAGAATGTGCTGGGGGATATCTGGTTTGCCACCAAAACCAGCCATTACTATTTTCGGGATAGAGATCCGCAGGAAGCAAATTTAATGGATAAACTGCCATTTTCAAATTTATGGCCTGAAATTGTCGATTCAGGACAATCAAAACCGCTCGATGCAAAAGGTGAAAAACCTGCTGTAATTCTGGGCCGTGTGATTCAAGCCAGTACGACTAAGTTGAACTGGGTGGTTGATCCCTTCCTGCGCCACGGGGAATCGGGGGTAGTCGCCAAACGTTTGGGGCGGCGCTTCATTGGCTTTGAAGTCAATCGGAGCAGCCTGCTATTAGCTATGAAAAGAATTGATCAAAGTTAAAATCAGGAGCACCTTTCAGGTCTGCAGCCCCAGTAAAGTTAGACTTAGGTAATTAAAGAAGAAGATTATGTCATTATCCGAAGTAATTCAGCGGGACATGTACGCAGCCATGAAGGCCGGCGAAAAAGCGCGGGTTGCTGCATTGCGCTCAGCCCTTGCCCGCTTGAAAGACAAACGAATCGAAATCAGTTCAGACTTAACCGAAAGCGATGAGTTGAAAGTTATCCGGTCTTTGGTAAAACAACATAAGGAATCGATTGAAGCCTACACCGGTGGCGGACGACAGGACCTGGTGGACTTAGAACAGGCCGCCCGGGAGCATCTGGAAACTTACTTGCCCCGGATGCTGAGCGAAAAGGAAGTACGTGCTCTGGTAACTGAAGTAATTGCCGATACCGGCGCAACCGGTATGTCAGAGATTGGAAAAGTGATGCCCCAGGTGATGCAGCGCTCTGCCGGCCTGGCCGATGGTAAACTGGCCCAGGCTATTGTTCTGGAGTTGCTGAGTTAAATCAGCGCTAGATTGATGGTCGAACGAACTCCGATTAAACTTTTATGGACAGCAGAAGAATCTGTATAATGCCATTTTTTCTACTCACCCGGCTTTGTAACCGATTAGCGTTTACTGATCAATGATATGATTTTATTCCTTGATGGACTGGCTGTTTTCGTTGTTCTGATCCTGGCTGTGATCGGTTATCAACGGGGCTTTGTTGAAGAGCTGGGACGGTTGGTGGGGTTAGTCGTTGCTGCTTTGGTTGGTATCCGGTTCTATTGGCCGGTGGGTCAATTAATCATGGCGCGCAGTGAATGGGATGACCAGGTAGTGCTGGTTCTGAGTTTTTTTATTCTGTTTATAGTAGTCCTGGTTTTATTACGTTTGGTTACCCGTATGATTCAAATCATGCTGATGTCCCGAAACACGCGCTTGGCAGACCGTTTGCTGGGCTTTATATT
>DAOWAH010000360.1 GCA_030634675.1 Fidelibacterota bacterium | reverse complement strand
GATACTAATCGTGTTATTCTATTCAACGCCGGCGCGGTTGAAGCTCTCCCCGCCGCTGGTGATACAGTCCTCTGGTTGCTCTATGATGGCAGCGGTATACCTTCGGCCGTGATCGGATTGGAAATATTTTCCTCTATTGTTAGCGACACTACCGGTGGTAGCCTCACAGTCAGCGCCATTGATGGTTCCATTTCCATCGGTAGCGTTGTTTCCCTCAGCATGAATGGGGGAGTGGGTGATATTAATGAAGCGGTGAACTTGGCTATCGATCTAGAAAACCTGGATGTGGTTGGCGGTGTTCAATTTGATCTGCTGGATTTACCTGATTATGTAACCGTTGATTCGGTTTGGACTGCTGTCCGTACGGACGGATTTACCGTTTCGACATCCTCTGTTGGTACCGGTGAACGGGTAATATTATACAGCGATCTTAACCAATCTATTGCTGCCGGAACCGGTTCGATTCTGAATGTACGCTTTAATATTCATCCCACAGCTTATGCCAGCGATGTTGTTATTGATATGGTTGATGCAGCGATTACTGATGATCTTGGCGGACTATACTGGATTGCAGGGATTACACCAGGCATTATTGCTGTATATCCCGGGTATCTTGAACCACCGACCAATCTGATTGCAACCAGTGGGTTGGATGGACACGTACCACTGACCTGGGCGCCGCCGAACTGGGATATACCTGAAGATACGATTAGACAGGGATTTGAAGGTGCTGAATTTCCACCGGAAGACTGGGCACAGGTCCAGATCAACACTATTGAATCTGGTCCGACTCCCGAATTCTGGTCCCCAACCGATGGGACTGCCGGTCGAGTCTACAGTCATGAAACCGATGCCCATAAGATGGTATTTGATGATAGCTGTATAAAAGATGAAGCTGGATTAGCCAACCGTAACTATGAATCTGAAAGCAACACTCAGGTAGTAATTCGTAACTCATCCCGTACTACCCGGGATCTGACCGGTTACAATATGTATCGCTCCCTGACTTCACCAGTTGAAGTTATTCCCGTCAATTTAGTCACCTCGGTACCTTATACTCAGTTGACCTATGATGACGATGATGTGACCAATGGACTATCCTATTTTTATGCGGTTACCGCAGACTATGGTGCCATGGGTGAATCAGGTCCATCTAATGAGGATATAGGGGTACCTCTGGAATGGGTTGAACTGGAAATTTCCAGCGGTTCTACTTTGACAGGTCAAACTGATACCCTGGATATTTTCCTGAATAATGAATCCGATGTGTGCCAATTTTCCATAGAGATTGCCGATGTGCCTGATTATCTAATCGCTCTGGAAGTACTACCGACTTCGAGGATTAATGGTTTCACGATTGATGTTTTGGAATATTCTGATGGTAATGCAGTGATCGATGGTTTCAGTATTGGCAAAGTGATTACTCCCGGCAGTGATCCAATCTGCCAACTGGTTGTGCGGGCTAATGCTCCTGAACCAGGGACGGTCGACCTTAATATAGTTACTGCTGAAATCCGGGATGCAATGAATAATGTCATGCCGTGGACACAGACAGGGTCAACGTTCGACGTAACCGTTGAAACCCAGACAGTAATCGTCAGCGGAGCTGTAGGTATCGGAACTGCTACTGTCTCCTTTATGCTGAATAATACCCAGAATATACATGGTTTCCAGTTTACTCTGGTTGACACTCCTAATCTGTTGGTGGGAATGACAATCACACCAACCGGAGAAGTAGATTTAAACAACTGGACCATTGGTGGTAACGATGATGGTGGTGCCTTTACGGTCGTGGGATACGATGGTACACTGAATAGCCCCATTGAACTTGGAATGCATCATATTGCCGATATCACTTTTAATGTTTCATCGGATCCCGGTGATTGGGGTACCGTGGTTGATATCAACGCGATTGATTTAGTGTTATCCGACTTTAATGGAATCCAGTTATACACGGAAACGTATACCAACGCAGTCAGTGTGGGCTATCCGGATGTTATCTTCAGTGTGGAAAACCTGATACAAGGTAATAATGAAAGGAACGACTCATTTGATATATTTATCCAGAACCTGGTGGCTGTGTACGCGCTGGAACTAGCCATTCTCGACATGCCGGCTTCTCTGACTGTTACTGACCTTTCGACAATTATAGACGGACCTTTCTCCTCGGGCCTGGTAGATGCCAGTTCCGGCGAGGTGGGTGATGGAACGGTGCATATTTCTGCAT
>DAOWAH010000308.1 GCA_030634675.1 Fidelibacterota bacterium | reverse complement strand
GATCTCACTGGCGGTTGCCGATCCACGATTAATAATAAAGTTGGCATGTTTGTTGGATATTTCGGCATCACCAATCCGGGTGCCTTTTAAACCGCATTGGTCAATCAAGTACCCGGCTGCCAGTCCCAGGCTCGGATTTTTAAATACACTGCCGGCGGACCGTTTATTTAATGGTTGCGATGATTTTCGCGCTTTATTTGCCATCTGACAACGGTGGCTAATATCCTCCGGTTTTCCAGGGTTCAATTCAAATTCGGCTCGTAGAATAATATCATTAGTGTTAAATCCTGATTGTCGATAGCTGAAGTCAATATTTTCAGCCAAAATGGTCCTGGTTTTACCGTGTGAATCGATAACCTCCACTGTAACCAGATGATTGGATATTTCCGCCCCGTAGGCTCCGGCATTCATCATTAATGCACCACCCAGCGTACCCGGTACTCCCGATAAGCCCTCCAAACCGGTTAAATTGTTTTTAATGCTTTCCCGTACCAGGCGTTGGAGACTGAGGCCTGTTTCGGCTGTGATCCGGTTAGCATTTATTTCAAGTAGCTTAAAATGTTTGCCCAGCGAGATCGCAATCCCGGTAAAACCATCATCGCTGACTAACAGGTTAGAACCATGTCCTATCAGAAAAAATGCAATTTCATTTTTCCGGGCAAAATCAAAAATAATTGCCAAATCATTCCTATCATAAGGAATAATGTACACGCTTACCAGACCACCAACTCCGTAAGTGGTGTGGCGTGCCAGCGATTCTGCTACCAGCACGGTGCCCTTCAGCAATTTTCCTAAATCAGCGCCTATATCCATTGTACATTTCTCACGGGGATTCAGCCAATTTCTGATACAGGGTATCGCTGTAGCGCCAGATATTTCCGGCTCCGATAGTGATAACCATATCATCCGATTTAAGAATGGTAACCAGTTTTTCGATTAAATTATTCAAGTCAGGGATATAGTGAACCTGGGTATGACCCAGATTGCGAGCAGCCTGGGCTACTAAATTACCGTTAACACCTGGTATGGGTTCTTCTCGGGCAGGAAAAACATCGGTAACTACCAAAATATCACTCTCCAGAAAAGCAGCAGCGAATTCGCGATGGAAATCTCTGGTACGTGAGTATAAATGCGGTTGAAATACGGCTACAATTCGACGGTTCCACCCACTTCGGGCGGCCTGCAGGGTCGCTGCGACTTCCGTGGGATGATGGGCGTAATCGTCGACGACCATAATGCCTTGAGCGATACCTTTGATCTCGAAACGGCGCCGCACGCCGGAATAAGCTTCGAGACCACGTTTAATAATATCGAAAGACAAATTCATTTCCTGTCCCAGTGCGATAGCCGCCAGCGCATTCAGCACGTTGTGTTCACCGGGTAACTGGAGTACAATTTCACCCATTCGTTGTTGATTATAAATAACCGTGAATCTGGTTTTCGATTCGTGGTAATGAATATCATCGGCCCGAAAATTAGCCTGGTTGGAGAAACCGTAAGTGATTACCGGACGTTTGATATTAGACAGAATACCCTGCACACCTGGTGAATCAAGACCGACAATTACAACCCCATAAAAGGGAACAGCATTGCAGAACTGGCTGAAGGCGATCTGCAAATCGGGTAGATCGCTATAACAATCGGTATGTTCCAATTCAATATTTGTTACGATAGCAATGGTGGGGCGTAAGGCCAGGAAACTGCGGTCGAACTCATCTGCTTCCACAACAATAATTTCACCGGAACCAAGTTTGGAATTAGTATCAATGTTTTTCACCAATCCACCAACGACCAGTGTTGGATCCAGACCGGCAATTGACAAGACCGAACCAATCATAGAAGTAGTGGATGTTTTACCATGGGTTCCACCCACACCAATACTCAAATCTTTGACCGCGATCAATTCACCCAACATTTCAGCCCGTTTGATTATTGGTATTCCACGCTCCCGGGCGGCAATTAACTCCGGATTATTTTCTTTTACAGCACTGGAGTACACCAAAACATCACAATTATTTGCATATTCGGTTTTATGCCCTTGATAAACAGTTACCCCTAAATCGTGCAATCGTGTAATTAGCTCCGATTCATTCAAATCTGAACCGGTAATTTCAAAACCCTGATTTAACAGTAATTCGGCAATACCACTCATCCCGATTCCGCCAATTCCGACAAAATGAATATTTTTTACTTTTCTAAACATCAGGCCTGGGCCAATTCCAAAATTTTGGTTACAATAGTGTTAGTGGCTTCCGGTTGGGCCAATTGAAGCGATTTTTCCGACATATCCTGTAGCAAATCAGCATCTTTCAGCATAACGCTGATTTGCTCAAATAGAACTTCTGGTGACAGCATCTGCTCAGTAATCAAGCGGGCAGCTCCGGACTTTTCCATACTGCGTGCATTCCAGGTCTGGTGGTCAGCGGCAGCAGTTGGCAGAGGAACCAGAATCGCCGGCTTTCCGCAGATGGTAATTTCCGCCAAAGTCAATGCACCGGCCCGGGAAAGGATTAAGTGGCTGAGGGCATAGGCATGGTCCATATGTTCGATAAATGGAAGTACGCGGATTCGCTGGCTGTCGAATTGGCGGTACGGATCAAATTGTTTCCAGCCGGTTTGCCATAAAATCTGAATATCAGACTCTGCCAACTGTCCGGCAATTGAAGCCATAATTTTATTCAATGCGGCCGAACCTTGACTGCCGCCAAATAAAAACAAGGTTAATTTATCAGGGT
>DAOWAH010000363.1 GCA_030634675.1 Fidelibacterota bacterium | reverse complement strand
TAAAGACTGATCGTAACCCAATTCATAACCGACTGTTTTTTCCATCGGCAGATTAGGATCACCGATCCTCTGCACATCACCAGCCGGCGACCTTCTTACTCCGAATAAAAAGTCGGGATCGAATTTCTGACGCATATGTCCATAATTGAAGTAGAATTTCGAATTTTCAGTAATGGGGTGTGAAATACCAACCCGGGGCATCAGGGTGAAACTGCCATCGACGGCTGTGGTTGGGAAAGTATCTTCCAAATCGTTGGAATACTGGGAGGAATAAAATGCGGCATCGTAAATATCCAAATCATACCATTCACCATTGGGATTCACATATTCAGCCCGCAAACCGAGGGTGGCAATCCAGCCTTTGAATTCAATTTTATCCTGAATAAAAACATCGAGCTGGTAGGGATTTCTTTCCCATTTTGTCCAGGGCCGGCCGGCCGGTAAATCAGGATTGATGGCGCCATAATTCATTTTAAAAGCCCAGTAGTTGAAATTAACACCGATTTTAACCTGGTTATGACGATTGATCTGATTGGTTAGATCTACCTTGAATTTCAGGTGTGATGTAATGGTCGAGTCCCGGGCATTGCTCTTGGCACCCATCATGAAACCATCGATACTTTTTGAAGCAAGGCTGGTCTCAAACCCATAGGGGGCTTCATCAACCAGGTAAATAGCATCACCCGGTAAAATATCATAGCGCAAACTATCATCTCGTTCTTCCATCGGGCGGGTGAAATATTCGGTGGACCCGTACTCGATGCTACTTTCAATGAATGCTTTGGCACTGAGCATATTGGTCATTTTAAGTGAATACATCCGGTCGGATATATCCATCAAACACCAGTAGGAAGGGTGAAATACTTTACTGCGTTCCTGGGTCATTGCTGCATAGGTACTGGCTACACTCCAAACCGATTTGAAATAAGAGGGACCACCAATTTCATCGGCGTTGGTCGTTTCGGTTTCTTTAATAAAACTTGAGAAGGTTAACTGAGTGTTAGAAGTTATATCGGAAGTAATTTGTGTGGTCATGGACCAGTCCTTGTACCGGTCACGGGAGACCGGCACTAAGTACATACTCTGCTGCCCACGAAAAGCGCTGTGAAATCTGAGGTTGCCCAATTCCTTGCTGATGACCGGGAACGGGCCGCCAAAACCGATATCGATATCATAATCCGGTTCGGTTATATCACCCTGGCGGCGGTGTTCCCACAGGAACAACCGTCGTGCTCCGGTTGGCGACAGATCATTGGTGGGATCGTCATCGCTCAACAGCCGCTCAGATACAGCATCCCAGCCTTCAAATGAAGGATATTGCTTTTGCATATATTTATCCCAGGTACCATTTGCAGTACCAGCCCAGCAGACATCATCATCGAGATAAGGTCTGAGGAAATAGGAGTCCGGATCATATGGTGAAAGTCCAAAATGTTTGGGGGCAGCCGGACTGTAACGGTAGTTAATATCAAGGTTATATTTATTCGCACTTCCTTTTTTTGTAACGACATTAATAATACCAGACTGGAGATCGCTGTATTCGGCATTGAAACCACCGGACTGAATCATGATTTCTTTAACCGAACTGAGGGGGATTCCGGAAATTGGTTCACCGGTCCGGTCGTTTTTTAACCCAATGCCGTCCAACATCACCGCCAATTCATCGGTGCTACCCTGGCGAACACTCATTCCCTCAACACCAGCTTGCAGACCAATAACACCTTCCACGGTTGTTACCGGTAAATCATCGATCCGATCACTGGATATATTGATCTGACTGGAGGCAACGTCTTTCTTAATCACTTTCCGATCGGATATTACGACAACTTCCTCACCCTGTATAGTTTCAATCTGTAAACCAAAATCGACGGTAGTGGTCAAATCGACATTGACGCGCACATCGGTATAATTTACCGGAGCATAGCCGATCATCATCGCCCGAACGGTATAGGTCCCCGGGCTGATATTCAGGATGACATAATAACCTTCAAAATCAGTGGCGGCACCCATACTGGTTCCTTCTACGATAACATTAGCACCAATCAGAGGTTCGCCGGTACCAATATCGGTAACCCGGCCGGCAATTTTACCCGCAACTGCCCCAAACAGTTTCGTCCCCAGGATAAGGATGGTTAGAAGCAGGATTGAAGATTTAAGGTGAAATTTGGAATGATTGTGCTTAGATGTACTCATTCGGTACTATCCTCCAAAACAG
>DAOWAH010000056.1 GCA_030634675.1 Fidelibacterota bacterium | reverse complement strand
TAAAAGAAATGATTCTTTTCAAAAATAGATATACTGAGCCGGTCTATAAGCCGAGTTTTGTCCATCCCGACTGCCCGGGATTGTGTGGCCATTCACCTGGACCTGGCCTTGCGGTCAGGTTCACGCGATCTACCCGTCTCCTTTCATCCAATACATGGACTTTGATGCGAACCACATCCGGAGACTACTTGATCTTGCACCGGGTGGGGTTTACAAGCCCCCGCTGTCGCAAACGGAGCTGGTGGTCTCTTACACCACCGTTTCACCCTTACCCCGACACGAGTGTCGGGGCGGTATTGTTTCTGTTGCACTTTCCATATCCTCGCGGATTCCTCCCGTTAGGAGGCACCCTGTTCTGCGGTGCTCGGACTTTCCTCCCCGATAAATCGGGGCAGCCACCCGACCGGCTCAGTATGTCAAATAACTATCAAAATTAATGGTATAAATATAGTACCGGTTATCAGTCTTCCCAATATAGAAAGCGACTGCAGACATCACATATTTTCATGCCTTTACCAGCCTTTATCTCGGCTGCAATCTGGCGCGTCAACAGCGACCCGCAACCACCACAGGTACTGCCCTTTAAACTAACCACAACGACACCATCACGGGCAGCATATATGCGCTCATACCGGCTCATTACACTGGCAGAAATTTCTTTAACCTGTTCAATCCTCTTTTGATCCAATTCACTTTTATGCTCGTCGTTTTCTGCGATCATTTCTTGCAGTTTAGCTATTCGCTGATGTAAATCATCTCGTAAAGAATCAAGATTCATACTTTTACTTTTTGTGGCTTCTTCCAGAGTGGATTTTTCCTCACGCAATTCCAATTCACTAGTTTCAAATTGATCTAATTCATTCTTAAGATGATCAATCTCGTGCATTAAGGCATCATATTGCTTGTTATTTGTTACGAGATATAATTGATTTTTGTACTTGTCAATTTTGGCAATGTATTCCTGTTCTTTTAACCCAAGTTTACCAATCTCAAGATCGATCGCTTTCAGACGTAGTTTACCCTGCTCTACCGCTCCAACCAAATCCTGCTCTTCCTTGAGTAGTTTTTCAACCTTAGCTGGCAGATCACCGAGTAAATCAGTTATTTTCTGTAATTGGGAGTCAATTTTCTGTAGTTGAATCAGGTTTTGTAAATCATTCATACTATCCTCTTTGATATGTGAAAAATGCACCGGAAGGTGCATTTTTTAATATTTTCAGTCTTGTAATTCTGTTGGGCCGGTTGATTTATAAAATTCAAGCGCAGCCCCCTGGTAAAATAAATTTTATGTGGGCGATATCCGACTCGAACGGATGACCTCTGCGATGTGAACGCAGCACTCTAACCAGCTGAGCTAATCGCCCTACAGCAAAGGCTAATTGGAATTTCATTTCGTCCATAGCATGTGAAATTTACAGATACTACAAGACCGAAACAATAACAGTGCCAGACTATCAGGGACTGAAAATAATATGGAACCCCACGCCTGCGTGCCGAAACGCACTTCGGAGTGCAGGCACGGGTTAACCTGTGGTATTCTAAATTTACGCCCTGCGGGGCGACATCCCGATCCTGGGATGAATTTTGTAATTCATCCACGCCAAAACGTGGAATACTTCTGGTGGGATAACCCGCAACCATTTTTTCCAGCATCAAGTTTCACGCATGAAATATCGGTTATACTTTGTAATTTAATGTAAACCATACGTCTATAATATCAAACTGATAGCCGCATTGTTATTAACCATACTCATACCAATTTATAATGAATTACAAACCTGCGCTGAGCTGATTCGCCGGGTTAAAGCAGTATCTATTGCTACACAGATCATTGTCATCGATGACGGTTCAACTGATGGATCCGCCGACTTACTGCAGGAAATCGATGGAATTGAATTAATCCACCATTCCCTGCGGATGGGCAAGGGTACAGCCCTGCGATCAGCCATCCCGTTGATTAAGGGTGACTATGTCATCCTGCAGGACGCCGATCTGGAATACAATCCCAGCGATTACCCACTGTTGATCGAACCCCTACGACATGGAATCGCCGACGCTATTTATGGCAGCCGCTTTCTGGAACGTGAATTACCGCACACCTGGCATACCATTGGTAACCGCTCCCTGACTACTTTTGCCAATATTCTGAATGGCGGTAACCTGACCGATATATCCACCTGTTATAAAGTTATACCCACCAAGCTTTTCAAGGGAATGCGACTTTCATCAAATGGTTTTGGTATCGATGCTGAGATTACGGCCAAACTATATAAACTGAATTGCCGCGTCCGGGAAGTGCCCATCAGCTATGTACGGAGATCGGTGGAGGATGGGAAAAAAATCCGCTGGTGGGACGGGATTGCAGCGCTGTGGAGTTGTGCGAAATACCGCTGCGAGTGATCTCTGTCAAAATATGCCCTATTATTTTTTTCCAGCCCTCGCTATAGCTTAATTATATAGAACTCTATCAAGCCATTAAACTAATTTCAGGTCTATTTATAAAGACTAACTCAAAGATTGACCGCTAATCAAGAAAGATTATTATCGTGTCTGAATTATTACTGTCAAAAATTAAAAATAAATCCGCCACAATTGGTGTTGTGGGTCTGGGGTATGTAGGATTACCGCTGGCAATGGAATTCAACCGTTCCGGATATCGGGTTACGGGAATTGATATTGATAAAACGCGAGTCGCTACACTGAATCTTGGTGAAAATTATATTCAAGATGTCGATGATGAATTTTTCAAGCAGCAAGTAGCCGATAAACGGTTTTCTGCCACAACTGATTTTGCTGTTATTCAAAATATTGACGTGGTTACCATCTGCGTACCAACCCCGCTGAATAAACTGAAAGACCCGGACGTATCTTATATCGTAGCCGTACTGGATGAATTAGTTAAATATCTACATAAGGATATTTTCATCATACTGGAAAGCACCACCTACCCCGGTACAACCCGTGACCTGATCCTCTCACGCCTCGAAGAAGAAACCGGTCTGCAAGTTGGGCAGGATTTTTTCCTGTGTTTCTCGCCGGAGCGAGTCGATCCGGGCAACCCTAATTATCAGATCAAAAATACGCCTAAAGTGATTGGCGGTATCACCGCGACCTGCACCGGATTCGGTACCGAGTTATACTCCCGCGTGATTGACAAAGTTGTACCGGTATCATCACCTGAATCAGCCGAGTTAGTCAAATTGCTGGAAAACACTTTCCGCTCGATCAATATCGGTTTGGTGAACGAGATGGCTATCATCTGTGAAAAACTGGGTGTGGATGTTTGGGAAGTAATCGAAGCGGCCAATACCAAACCATTCGGTTATATGAAATTTGTACCTGGACCAGGTCTCGGTGGTCATTGTATTCCTATCGATCCTCATTACCTGGCCTGGAAACTGAAATCATTGGATTATAAAGCACGCTTCATTGAACTGGCCGGTGAAATCAATACCAATATGCCTTATCATGTGGTCGATCTGGTCAGTACCGGCCTAAACCAATTTAAAAAAGCAATCAATGGCAGTAAACTGTTGTTGATCGGAATCGCCTATAAAAAGGATATTGACGATGTACGCGAATCCCCAGCCCTGGATGTTTTACGTCTGTTGGAAAATCAGGGCGCCGAAGTTGATTATTATGATCCGTTTGTGCCAATGATTAAATGGAACGGTGATTCGAAAACCAGTCTGTCTAATATATCCCCTGATTCTATTCAAGGTTTCGATGCCGTGGTTATTCTCACCGCCCATAGCAATATCGACTATCGTTTGATCCGGGAACAGGCGCAACTTATCATTGACACCAGGAACACGATTGATAATAAAAACAAGGCCAAACATATTATTAAACTGGGTGTAGGATTTCCGGGAGAATAAATGGTTTACGATATCACCATAGTCGGCGCCGGTATCATCGGGTTGGCCACCGGCATAAAGCTGTTGGAACAGCAACCGGACCTTAAATTGCTTATTATTGATAAGGAAGCATCACTGGCTGCCCATCAAACCGGACATAATAGTGGTGTCATCCATTCGGGTATTTACTATAAACCCGGTTCCCTGAAAGCACGCAATTGCCGTGAGGGCTTTGATAAATTGCTGGAATTCGCCCGGCAGAATAGCATCCCCTACGAACTGTGCGGTAAGGTCATCGTAGCCACTTCCGACGAGGAACTACCGCGTCTGAAAGACTTGTACGAACGGGGACAGGCTAACGGTGTTCCTGATTTGGAGATGATCGGCCCGGAACGTCTGGTAGAACTGGAACCCCATGCTGCCGGTGTGCAGGCTCTTTATTCGCCCAGTACCGGTATTATTGATTTTTCCAGCGTGGCTGAAGCTTATGGCGCTGTCATCGGTAAAACCGGTGGTGAGATTATACTCAATTCCAAAGTCACCGGAATCGAAATTACTCTTGATGAATGCATAATCGAAACCATGACTGGCGATTACAAAACACGAAAAATAATCAACTGCGCCGGCCTGTACTGTGATAAGATTGCTGCTCTTGGCGATACCAAGCCTAATCTTAAAATAATTCCCTTCCGGGGTGAATATTATACCATCAAGCCGGCAAGTCACTACTTAGTGAAAAACTTGATCTATCCCGTGCCCGATCCCAATTTCCCGTTCCTCGGTGTGCATTATACACGGGGAATCGATGGAAAGGTGGAAGCGGGACCCAACGCCGTTCTGGCCTTCGCCCGGGAAGGTTACCGAAAAAGCGATTTCAATCTGACGGAATTGTTTGAGACCCTGACCTATCCTGCTTTCTGGGGTATGGCCGGGAAATTCTGGAAAATGGGAATGGGAGAAATGTATCGTTCCTATTTCAAACCGGCTTTTGTAAAAGCTTTACAGAGACTGATTCCTGAGATCACCGGTAGCGATCTGGAACCAGGCGGAGCCGGCGTGCGGGCTCAAGCGCTCTATAGCGATGGCCGGCTCAGTGATGATTTTGCCATTACCCAAAGTGAACAGATGATAAATATCCTGAATGCTCCATCTCCGGCTGCTACTGCCTCACTGGCCATTGGCGAATCGATTGCCCGGCTAGCATTAAAATAAGCAATATTTATATAACAGAAAAGGGCGCCACGGCGCCCTTTTTAAAATGAACTACCCCGACCCAAGGGTCGAGGTATCTTCTGCCTCTTACCCAAATAAATCCAACGGACTCCTATATATTTGCTGGTACTTCCCACCTTGACTTTTGACATAATCCTTAATCACTTGTTCATTGCCATAACGACCTATACTGTATTCACACAATAACATCTCGTTCATATATTACCACCCCATAATAACTTATTTATCTCCTTGCGACAAAATATTACTCTCGTGCTGACATACTCTTTATTATTGTGACTATCCGTGTCACCGTTATCTTTGGAACGCTTTGTACTAAAAAATGAACATGATCATTATCCACGCCAATCTCTAAAAATACTACCTTATATCGCTCTTCTATCCTTAAACATACTTCCTCTAAACTCAAATCCACGGCTCCCGTGAATACAGCCCGCCAATATTTTGACGGAAATACCAAGTGATACAATAATAACGTTTATTATGCCTCTTTTTAACATGCTCGCTCACATCACAAATTAACATATCATTCACACCGACGAAAGCATCGAGGAATTCTTTTGATTAAATCATATTCTGATAAATCCAGCCGTTTGAGGGCAGCGGGCATCAATGGTAAATGAGCCTGATAGATCTGGCCAGTCAAGAGCAGACGGTCAATGAATGTAGTGGTTACATGACGATCAAGAATAACCAGATCGAGGTTATCGGGAATAAATAAATGGATAAACAGATCGGCAGCGGGAAACTGGTGTAAAATTTCCGCCGCCACGTATCCTGTAAAACCAGTAGTGGGTTAAAGCAGTTTTCATTTTTTTACCATTACTGATCGATAAATGTCCATCAGCTCATAAATGAACTTTTCAGTCGTATAATTTTCAGCGATTGTTTTAACCTTCTCCATATGTAAGGATTGTTCTTGTGGCGATTCAATCAGCTTAGAGACCAGTTCGGCCAGACTGGTTGGATCATACGGATTAAAAAAAGGCAGCGAATTTCCATAAATCTCCCGATGCACTGGTATATCAGATATGATAGGACAGGTGCCCCGGAAGGCACTCTCGAATGGCACGAAACCAAATCCCTCTGCCAACGAAGGTACGATTACCAAGCGGGCTTTCTGGTAGTATCCGTTCAGTTCCTCATCCGGAACATCTTTCAGCAGGATGATCAGTGACCGGCTCCTGCTGCGCTGGATTGCTTCATCAATATAATCCGGTTTACGGAAACGCTGGCCGATAATTATTAGTCCCAGGCTGGGATATTTATCGTTTAGAATATCAAGTGCTTCAACAACCAGACTAAAATTTTTATGCGGTTTGCGGCTGCCAACGCACAGAATATATGGTTGATTGAGCTGCACCATGTTGCTGGTATCTGTACGATAATCTTTCAAATGGTCGACCGGATTGTAGACAAAACTGATTTTTTCTTTATTTAGATTGGGGAAAAATTTTATCAGGGCGGAACGAGTAGTTTCAGAGATACAGACAACCTGGCGGGCATTGGTGACAACCCGGCGCAACAGCTGCCAGGCCAGCTTACGCTTGAATGAGTTTCCGTAATTATACTGGAATTGTATCAGGTCATGGATAGTGACAACATATGGCCATTTAGGATTATAGTAAGTATTGTAATTGGGATAATGTGTAAGGTCTATTGATTTACCGAATTGGTTCATTTTCCACCAGCTGGAAAATTGCTCGTACAGGGAAAAGAATTGGGACTGATCGCGGGTGATATTGGTTCTGTTATTCTTGTAAGATTGCAAGCAGTCCGGGTCTCCGCTCAACTGGATATGGCGAATTCCAGGTAATTTATATAATCCTCTAATTAGTCCGTGAATATAGGTGCCGATTCCAGCATGTCGGATCATGCGGGCGTCGATAAACAGATTCATCAGGGGCGCAGCCTCATAACCAATGCCCTGAGAAATAATTTCAAATACAAGATTGTACCGGACCTGAGCAATCGAAATTTCCGGAACCGGATCGAACCAATATGCTGTGCTTCCGTCTGTAGCCTTTCTTGTACGAATACCCTGGCAAAAGATGGTTTATCACTCGGTCCACTGGAATCATAAACGCAGATTACTCCTTCGCGAACGTTCAGGATTTTCCAAATCCCATTTGATATCACAGGCCAGATCGGCGCTGTCGAATAGCTGAACCTGACAGCCATTTTGTTTGTGATCGATCATATCGGGTATTCTGCCGATATTGAAAGCAACCACCAGCACCACATACCAGCACATTTTTCATTTAAATACTTCATTTGCAATAATCTTAGATATAGCTCCGCCACCTCAGTCACAAATAAACTATTGAGAATTTAACCGTTACTCGCAAAGGATTAAACCTTTCTGTGGCGACCTACCATTTTTATATAATTCAGAATAATTTTCGCTGTAGTTTCGGTTGTGGAAAATAATTATCTATATCAATTAAAGGACATAGCCCGGAATGTTCAAAGGGTTCAAATCCTGAGCGATATTTCGCTGGATATTCAATCCGGTGAATTTCTGGCTTTGCTGGGGCCGTCCGGTTCCGGCAAGACTTCCCTGCTGCGTTTGTTCAATGGCTTGGACTCACCCACGGGCGGCACACTGGATTATTGCGGTAAAAGCATCAAACACTGGGACATCCGCCTGCTGCGCCAGCAGGTTGGGATGGTATTCCAGGAACCAGTTGTGATTGCTGGCAGCGTGCGTGATAATCTGATCATTCGGCAGCGCTGGGAAAAACTGATTAAGCCGCTTTCTGATCTGGATTTACTAGCTACCCTTGATAAGGTCGGTTTGCAGTTGATTGACCTGCATATTGATGCCCGTTCACTGTCCGGCGGTGAAAAACAGCGGCTGGCACTGGCGCGGGTGTTATTGAACCAACCCCAGGTACTGTTACTGGATGAGCCCACCGCCAGTCTGGACCCCACCCTGGCACGCCGGATAATCCAAAGGGTAACTGAATTGCACCAAGAAATGAACCTGACCTGTATCATGGTTTCCCACGATCCCACCTTGGTGCGTCGCTTTGCCAAGCGGGTTGTTTTCCTGCACAAGGGCCGAATCACCGAAAATGGGCCGGTAACAATTCTGAACCAGCCTGCCTCAGCCCAATTGCGAGCTTATCTGGCGGAGGAACAGTGATGGAAAACTCCTTTTATGTTATAACCTGGACCGATGTGTTGGTTTCGCTGGTGCTGATGGTTCTAGCCTTTGCTTTAATCCGCTGGTGGAAAATCGACCTTGGCAAGACCCTGCTGATCGGTACTATTCGCACTTTCGTT
>DAOWAH010000275.1 GCA_030634675.1 Fidelibacterota bacterium | reverse complement strand
GTCAATAAAGAAAAACCGCATTTTCTGGAGAAACGGAGTGAATATTTGCAGCAGAAACTGGGAAATAAGTATATTCCTTATTTGGGACCAAACGGGAACAAAACAAGCATCAAACAGGAAGCAGAATAATGGATATACAATTTTCCGGCTTCGGTGGACAAGGAATTATCAAGTCTGGTATTCTGATCGGTAAAGCCGCATCCCTGTATGATGATAAATTTGGTACAATGACCCAGAATTTCGGACCCGAAGCCCGCGGTGGCGCCTGCTCGGCTCAGGTCGTGGTCAACGACACACCGGTGCTCTATCCCTACATCGTGGCGCCGGAAGTTCTGGTTTCTATGTCCCAGGAAGCCTACGAAAAATTCCTGGATAATCTGGTTCCCGGTGGCATTCTGCTCACCGATGCTGACTTAGTCAAACCGGAGCGAATCAGAGACGATGTACGCATGTATTCAATTCATTCCACCCGCATTGCCGAAGAGATGGGTAATCGAATATTTGCTAATGTAGTTATGGTGGGCTTTTTCACCGGTATTACCAAGGTTATCAGCCCCAAAGCCGTGAAAGCGGCTTTACCTGATTCAGTCCCGGAACGGTTTATCGATATCAATATTAAGGCTTTTGAAAAAGGTTACGATTACGCCATCAAATTATTACAGAAGGAAGATCAACCAACCACTACAGCGGAAGCCTGAATATGAATAGGACCGCCTCCAAAACTGCACCACGGAACCTGTTGACAGAGAATATGCTGTTGATTTTATCCGAAGCCGGAAACCAGGAATTCACCATTGGTCCGGTCGAGCCATCACCCTGCACCGCGGCTTGTCCGGCTGGAGTCAATGTAAAGGCTTATGTATCTCTGATGGCAACAGGAAAATTTCCGGAAGCATTGGAAGTGATCCGGGATCGCAATCCTTTACCTGGTATTTGCGGAAGGGTGTGCACTCATCCCTGTGAGGTTGCCTGCAACCGAAACCAGGTAGATCAACCGGTAGCGGTACGCTGGCTCAAACGTTTTGCCGCTGATTATGAATTGTCCAATCCCGGCAAATCACCGCAAAAAATTGAAATCACCCATCCCGAAAAAGTCGCCATCATCGGGTCAGGTCCATCAGGCTTGACGACCGCCAACGATCTCGTACGTCGGGGTTACGATGTTACTGTTTTTGAGGCGCTCCCTGAACCCGGCGGCATGTTAATCGCCGGAATTCCTGCCTTTCGCTTACCACGAAATATTTTAAAAGCTGAGATCGATTATTTAAAAGCTCTGGGTGTAAATATTGAGACTAACCACCGGATCAGTGGAAAAGATGCAATTGAAAATCTGTTCAATGGCGGATATGCTGCAGTTTATCTGGCAATTGGCGCTCACCAAGGGAAAAAATTGAACATCCCGGGGGAAGATGGAACGCAAGGTATACTGGATGCGGTAGACTTTTTAAATCAAATTAATTTCAAAACTTCAGAAAAACCTGGTGATAAAATTATTGTGATCGGTGGTGGGAATTCCGCTATCGATTCAGCCCGCACCGCCTTGCGCTTAGGGTGTAATGAAGTCAACATCTTATACCGACGTACTCGTAAGGAAATGCCAGCCGACGAGGAAGAAATAGCTGAAGCCGAGCATGAAGGTGTAAAAATCCATTATTTAGCAGCCCCGATAAAAATTCTGACCAAAGATGGTGCCGTAAGCGGAATGAAATGTCTGAAAATGGAATTAGGCGAACCGGATGAAAGTGGTCGCCGTAGACCGGTACCAATTGAAGATTCCGAATTCGTCGTCGATGCAGATACGGTCATTCCGGCTATCAGCCAAAAACCGGAATTGAATTTTGAGCTAAAAGAGGTAAAACTTTCCCGCTGGGAAACTTTAGTTGCCGATGATATTACCATGGCCACTGATCGACCGGGAGTATTCGCTGGCGGTGATGCAGTAACTGGACCGAGCACTGTAATTGACGCTATTGCCGCTGGCCACCGTGCTTCCGAGGCAATAATCCATTTCTTGAAAGGCGAACCACTTACTCCTGAGATTGCGCCAGGTCAAGCAACTGAAGCCGAAATCAAGATCGATTTTGACCAGCGCCTGCAAAAGGAACGGGCAACCATGCCAGCCAGGGAAATCCAAGAACGACTGGCTAATTTTGAGGAAGTCGAATTCGGTTTCGATGAAGCTACCGCTATTGCCGAAGCCCAACGCTGCTTGCGTTGTGGTCTCTGTACCGAATGTATAACTTGCGTTTCTTTGTGCGATAAACAAACTGTACTCATGACCATCCCGGGTCAAACCGAAGAAATTTTATGCCGGATCCCGGCCGAATTACAATCTAAAGTAACGATCAATGGAAACCCTGAAGCGACCATAAATAACGATGATGGAAGCGTTCCGGTTTTACTGAGGTCTCTGCAACCACAGGTCGCCGCCAATATCTGCCGGGGTTGCGGCGAATGCATGGATGCTTGCGATTATGGAGCCATCACTTTGGTACCAGGGCCAAGTGAACTGATGTTATCACAAATTGATACAGCACTTTGCCGATCCTGTGGCATCTGTGTAGCAGCCTGCCCCAATGGTGCCATGTTGCCTGGTTTCATCGATGATTCCTGGCTAAACTCTAAATTAAATCGTATCGTCCCCCACGAGACCAATTTGGTGGTATTTTCATGCCGCTGGAATGGCTCCAGTCTGGATAGCGAGGGATTGGGTCGTTTGCGAACAGACGGTGTTAACCTGCATTTAATTCAAACAATTTGTGGTGGCCGAATCGAACCGGGATTCGTTTTGAAAGCTTTAGCTGCCGGTGCCAGCGGTGTTCTGCTAACAGCCTGCAGTGACGAAAGCTGCCATTACGGCAACGGCGCCCGGCGGATTAGATCGTCATTTGAAGAAATCAGGAACCTGGTGCATATTCTGGGTACCAATCCCAAGCGAATCGGCTTTGCCGCTATCCCGGATGGTGATAGTATCCGATTTATCCGGGCCATCAGCAATTTCGCCCAGTCAATCAACGGTCAGGCAGGGAAATAATCATGTACGAAGAACTTTACGCGGCTGTCCAAAAAACCAACGCCCTGGTCTGTCTGGAATGTGGTAAATGTACCGCGGTCTGCCCTGTTTCCCGCTTCAGCAGGGTGTATTCCCCGCGCTTG
>DAOWAH010000243.1 GCA_030634675.1 Fidelibacterota bacterium | reverse complement strand
TTCCACTGGTCACTAACAATATTAATCCGTTTTTCAGCGTGTAGCGAATCAACAACCCATTTTAAAAAACTGGCTCCGGTGTGGACTGCGGCGCCAAAAACAACATTTGTACGGATTATAGCCCAGTCAAGGGAACTGTTCAGAAGGAATTGTTCCCCATCCAATTTAGTTTGCCCGTAATGATTGATCGGATTGGGAGTATCGGTTTCAACATACGGCCCGGCTATTCCATCAAAAATATAATCAGTGGAAATCTGGATAAAATAAACATTCATTCCTGTTACGGCGTCAATTAGATTACGGACACCACCGGCATTTATCTGCCAGGCTAACTCGCGTTCCCGTTCACAACCATCCACATTGGTCAGCGAAGCCAGATTAATGATTATATCCGGACGCCACGATTCAATTTTCCGGCGAATATCCATTTCCCTGGTAATGTCTAATGCTAAAGTCTCACATTGATAACTCAAGTTATTATTTATCTGCAAATCGGTTGCCAGTACATTAAAATCAGCTTCCAGTTCAGGAACAAGGTCAGCGCCAACCTGACCAAATGCACCGGTAATCAATACTTTATGCTTCATTCATCAATCCAACCCCACCACAGGCTAATTTTCTTCGGATTCTTGTTCAACATAGAGTGAATGGGCGAGAATATCCAACTGGCGTAATAATATCATTTTACCCTTACCAGGGAAAAATACCGTCATATTAATCTGATAGGTACGGTCGCTGACTCCGTCATAAAAAATATAATGCAGGAAAGGACCGCCTTGGGCTTCTTCTATTTTTTCCCACATACCGGTAATTCGCCAAGCCGTCCAATTCTTGAAGTCCACTTGTTCAATTTTCAGATGGTAATCAGTGAACTGGATATGTCCATAGAATTCTGCAGCATAGGAATGTAGTTTGGTTATAGCATCGTCGGCATCGTTGACCGTTAAGCCAGTTTCCCACTGGACTGATAACCATCGGAATGGTCTTTGGCGTCCCATCCAGAAAAAATTAGAATCGGGAGCATCTTTCACGACTTCATAGCCCCAGGGAACTTTGATTGCCCAGCCATAATCGGCAAATAATTTATTTTCGATATCTTCCTGACAGACGCGTTCAAATAAGTAAACCCTCTGACGAAGATCAAACAGATCATCAAACTTTTTCTTTATCCAAGCACTCCGCTTGGCAAGTTCATCAATTAAATGCTCTTTATCACGGGCACTCAGTATCATAAATAGCTGATCCTGTGCATATTGATCGTGAGTAAGGAATACTGCCGGCCCACCATCCTTGGATGCCTTGTAACTGCTGGCGGGTAACATTTGTTTTACCAACTGGTTACCGGGATTGGCTTGATCCTGGCCTAAACCAACCACAATTATATTGACGTGGGTATTATAGCGCTGAAATTCATTAATAGTGGCAAATTGTAGCAGATATTCCGGCTCCGGTTGGGGAGTATACAGCGTATCATTAAAAATTGTACTTAAGGCTGATTTTACGGCTTCGACTTGTGGCCGTGGTGCAATAACAATTATTTTATTATCCGTTCCGATGGCATCACGTTTTATATGACAACCACTGAAAACTAGTACTAATAATAACAGTATTTGGTTGATTATTCGGAATTTCATCGAAAATTCTTCAGGTTTCAGTGTCAGAATTTCAGGATAGTTAAATAATTATCATAACCAAAAGTTGGGGTGCCGATGATGGATGATTGGAAATAAAAAAAATTTTATTACAAGTGATTATAAATTTTACACATTATTCGGTTAGTACAAAATTTGCCCGCATTTTATCAAGAAGTACATCCTGAACAACTATCCGAACTGTATTCCCCAGTTGATATTCGTGACGGAATTGACTACCGCGTAAACAATAATGCGCCGGATCATAACTGAAGTCATCCGAACTCAAAGTGTCGATATGGACTAATCCTTCCACGAGTGTATCAGCCAGTTCAACAAAAAATCCGAATTGAGTAACACCGGAGATCATTCCGGTAAAAGTCTCACCCAAATGTTTGATCAACCAGCGTAATTGCTTGATCTTGATATACTCACGCTCTGCCGGTAAAGCTTTCAGCTCCGCTGCGGTTGACAGGTCGGCAATACTTCTGATACTGGCAATCAGGTTATCTCCTGAATAAGAATCACTATAGCCAAGATATTGTTTGATCAGTCGATGTACCAGTAAATCAGGATAGCGACGAATTGGACTTGTAAAATGGGTATAGTGCTTAAAAGCCAAGCCAAAATGACCCCGATTTTCCGGAGCGTAAATTGCTTTAGTCATCGTACGTAAGGTGATGTTTTCCACCAAATTTTTATAGCGTGAACCAGCCACGCTGGCCAATATATCCCGCAACTCCAGCGACGATAAATTACTGGTTGCAGGGCCACGATAAATTTTTAACAAGCGTAATAATTCGATTAAACCCTGCATGTCGCTTTTATCCGGTTTATCATGGATTCGATAAATAAATGGGCGCGTCTCCCGGCTGGTCTGCGGTATTTTTTCTGCTATCAATCGATTCGCCAGCAACATGCATTCCTCTACAATCCGATGGCTGTCTAAACGTTCGCTGGGCGTGATCGTGTGTGGTATTCCTTCCGGTGATAATGTGAATATTGACTCCGGTATATCAAAATCGATGCCACCCCGATCCGCTCGGCGCGTATTTAGTACCCGGCTTAAATCTAACAATAAATTTAACTCAATCTTCAAGGCCTGCGTTTGTTTCCCATCCAGAACATCCTGTACTTGTCGATAGGTAAAACGATAATTGCTATTTATTACGGTTGGCACGACATTGAAACCAGTAACATTATAATCATCATCCAGATCAATCAAGGCTGACATGGTCAGCCGGTCGCAATTCGGCTTTAGTGAGCATAGATCAGCCGCCAGCGATTCCGGCAACATATGAACCGTCCCCTCTGTAAAATATACCGATGTTCCCCGGTTCAGCGCTTCCCTGTCAATAGCCGTCCCGGGACGCACAAAGTGACTGACGTCAGCGATATGTACACCCAGTCGATAACCGGCTGGTAATTTTTCGATGGATAAAGCATCATCATAATCGCGGGCGGAAACAGGATCAATGGTAAATGTCGTTAAAGCTCGTAAATCCCGGCGCTGTTTTATTTCTCTCATTATCGAGGCTGTGCTGAAAGATTCTGCTTCGTTTCGAACTGCCGGTGGGAAATCAGACTTATAACCGTAACGATTCAGAATGATCTTGAAATCATTGACCGGATCTCCGGCATCACCAATAATTTCAACAATCGCAACTGCAATTGGACTCGCAGTTCCACCCCAATCTTTAACCTCGGCCACAACTGATTGACCAACCTTAAAATCGATCGATTGAGTTGTAATAATTTTTATTCCACGGATTGGTGTAAGTGGTTGAACAGCCAGCCAGTTACTGCGGTTTTCAGAATAAACCGTCCCAACAAAACGGTTGGTT
>DAOWAH010000270.1 GCA_030634675.1 Fidelibacterota bacterium | reverse complement strand
GGCACGAAAAAGAACAGGCAGCAAAAAAGAACGATTCCTGATATTTGAGTTATTTGGTGAACCGGGTTAAGTGAACTGCCCAAAAATGTTAAGAATTAAACTGTTTAGCTTATTTGTATTTGTAATTATTTCCAGCCTGCCGGCGCAATCTGTTACCAATATCAGATATTATTTAACTGAATTTGATTTCCTCAGTGATTATTCCGTACCGCAATCCGCGACGATTGGTAAGTTCCATTTTAGAATCGAATATGATCGACTACATCGAGTTGTGGTAAAAGATTGGCGTGATTCCGGCGGTGGGCGTATTAAATCCGAGCGCTTTTACTATAAGATCGAAACGTTATCTCCGATTGAAAAAAAGATTTATGATTCCCATGACCAATTAATAGAATTAGCTATTTACGGTAAAGATTCTTTGTCAACATTATTCGCGGAATATACTTTTAAAGCAAACCTGGCAAAGGATTGGGATGATCGTTTTACTGTTATTTATTATAGCAACTTAAAAGCAGATTCATGTCATTTTAGTACTGCCGATGGTCAAATATATGGCCGAATAATCTACCGCTATGATAAGCATGGAATGATGGTTTCTCAAGTTTGGGAAGATCTGGTGACTAAGAAAGTCGTTCGTAAATGGGTGGTTGTCTATGATTCTGCAACCGGAATTACCAGAACAGTCGAGACGGATGCGAATGGTCACATTGTGTCTGATTTTCGATTGCGAGCTGATGGTGCGGAAGAAGCATTTGTATTTTTATCCCCTGACAATCCCTGTGCGATTATGCATATGGATATAGCCTATCGTTTATATACTGATTTGGAATCGGGTTATTTAACCTGGGAGTGGATCAGTGGCAGCGAAGATATATTAACTACTCATACATATAATCTATATGGTGTGGATCTGTTAAAAGGCGATCATATTATTGATCTTGGTGAAATTGGTGTTTTGTCTGAAAATGCTTTTTACCGCCTTACAGCGCGTGGAAAGACAAGACCGGGAAATGAAATGGTGCCAACCTACGTCGATTCATTACGGATCGATGTGACTCCGGCCGATTTAACCTTAAGGATTATCCCCAATAGTGTACGTCCGAAAGTGGCTTTTACAGCCAGCGAACCGTTAGCTTTTGCCGAGCTTATCTACTCGGCCAGAGGAAGTAATGAAATAATCGTACCATTCACAATCGAAGAATCAGCATTAATTGACGATAGTTTATTTATTCCCATAGGACAAACAGCCCTCGATAGTAATGTAAATTACTCAGCCGTCTTAAAAGCCCAAGATCTGGCAGGGAACTGGTCTATTTCGTCTACTTTTACCGGCCTGCGATTCGATTCTCGTCCTCCTGGGCTTACAATTGTGAAACCTGTTGCAGGCGATTATGTGAATGATCTTGATATTGTTTTTTCCAGTGCTGAAGCATTATTCTCACTAACCGCCATTTGGGAATGGAGCGGGGGCTTAGCTGATACCTTAGAATTGCACAGCAGAACAGTTACGACTTTATCGTGGACCTCGTCCGAATTAGATACATTGATATTTACCTCAATAACTTTGCAAGACAGCGCTGTTTATAAATTAAAAATCAAGGCTACTGACATTATCGGCAATCAGTCTGACTGGATAACTATCGATCCGGTTCATTATGATTTAACGGCACCGGTATTAACGTCTATCTTTCCTTATAATGATGCTGTTATTCAAGAAAATTCGGTTTCCTATGTATTTAATGAACCATTAAGCTATGCCGAATACCGTTGGCAACCGGTGGCTGGTATGGATACGGTAAAATATCATGTTGTACCTTTGGTCGGTTTCGAATTAACACCGGAAGAGAAGATAAATATCAAGTTAGCTAATAACCCTGATTTAATTGCCGGAGCCCGTTATAATGTGACTTTCAGCGGCTATGACCGCGCTGGGAATAAAGGAGACATGATAATGTTAGAAAATATTCTGTATGATCCATCAATCGAATAGTTTTTTTGAAATATTAGAATTCGGTTTTTGTATTCAATTGTTGTGCCGTTAAATTCCGCGGCTATATATGTAAATATTTGCAATAGAAAAAGGATTTAATATGGCTAAAAAAGTCAGTGGATTTGCCCAAAAAGCAGCCCGTAGTCATCAAAAACGTGATTATTCAGTGGTTAAATATGTGAAAAGTATCAGGTCTGAGAAGTCTGGTAACTGGCGGTTCCAGGAGCAGATTATCCGTGTCAATGATGGAGAAACCATAGCCGCGGCTCTAAAACGTGTCGACTTGGAATTACATCCGGCGCCGGAGAAAATACCGGTAATTCAACCGGAAGTTCCACCTGCTCCGGTTGAAGAAACTCAGACAAAAGAAGCAACTGAAAAAGCTGCCCCCGCAGAAGCAATTGCGGAGCCAGAAGCCAAGGCTAAACCAAAGACCGAAACAGTAGTTGAAGAAACTGTGGTGGTCGAAGCCGAATCAGAGCTTGAGACAGTTCCCGCAGAATCCGAGGAACCGGCAACCGAAGACAAAACGGAATAATTTCCCCTTTCATTTATATCTTCTCTATTCAGCTATTTAAAATTTTCTGATTACAGGAGAGGTGGCCGAGCGGCTGAAGGCGCACGCTTGGAAAGCGTGTGTGCGTTCACACGTACCGCGGGTTCGAATCCCGCCCTCTCCGCATCCCTACGTCCCGATAAATCGGGAACTTCGGGATGCAGGCTATCCCTGCGTTGCACAGTGCGAACTTTGGTTGGTAGGCCAACCTGCGCTGTAATATAAGGTTCTATTCGTCGCACTCACAAAACCAATTTTAGAATTATAGTTATCCGATTTAGGATCAATGGTAACTGGTTCGAATTTTATGCAACGTAGTCCTGGAAGGACGTAGTTGTGCCCGCCCTCTCCACATAGTTTGTCGAAGAGAAACTAGGTAGAAACAAGTTTCACAAACCTGTCAGTTAAAGTTCCAAAAAAAGCACCTGAATAATACGAAAAAATTATATGATACTACCATCTGTAACCAATATGCTACCAACGATTTTTATTATCTTTGATCTTTCTAATCCGTAAATTTCATTTATTTCGCTCTGAACGACTGTTTTATGAGCTTTTCTTGTTTAATTTGAAAACTTAATTGAATAATTGGATCACCGAGTATATTCGGGCTGATTTCGTAATTGAGTTCATC
>DAOWAH010000310.1 GCA_030634675.1 Fidelibacterota bacterium | reverse complement strand
TCAACCGAACCTTTAACGGTCAGCCATTCGATTTGTTGGCGAGCGAACAGCTTCAAATAGTTTTTCTGTTGCAATACAACCCGATTGGAATTGAATTGCTGCAATATTCCTTCCGTTTCATCCCCGCTGACGGTGCGTAATTCCACTTCTTGACCGACCTGGTCGGCAAAATATGTCTCCCAGGAAAACACATCCCGTTGCAGTCGCTGATAGCCGACCCGGGCACCCTCAATTGCTAAAAAGGGTGAATCCTCCAGTAAACCGGTGGGAAATATGTCATAATTGACTCTGGTGATACCGGTTTGAATCGGCCATTCCACCGGCTGTTTGATCAAGGCTGTGCCATCTTTATAAAGAGTCATTGTGGCATCAGTTGATTGACCAGGTAAAGGAATTGATGCTGTAATGAAAAAAATACCGATAAAAGCAATTCGGCCAATCTTAATCCAGTTAAAATATTGTAAACAGTGCATAGGGTCACCTTTTAATTACGACAGCATATCAAGATTTAATTTTATTTTTTCCAGTTCTTGGGCAAAATCATCTATTTTTTGCCGCTCTTTCTCCACTACTTGTTGGGGCGCCCGGTTAATAAAATTTGCATTAGTCAGTTTATTTTTTACTTCGGTTAAGTGGCCTTCTAATTCAGTGTAGCGTTTCTCCAAGCGCACTCGCTCCAGTCCTAGATCAATCAGACCTTCCAGGGGTACAAAAAGTTCCAGTTTACTCACGAAGGTGGTAGCAGAATGAGCTGGCTTTGGTAAATCGTCGCCCAAATTTACATTATCCAAGCGGGCTAAAGTCTTGATGACGCCCACATGGCCGGCAATTTGTCCTGTGGCTGATTCAGGACCACGAATTACCAGATCAGCCCGTTTTGCCGGCGGTACATTCATGCGACTACGGATAGTCCGTACAGCCACTATCACTTCTTGCAAAACGGACATATCCGCTTCAACCGTATCATCGATTCGACTTTCTCTGACTTGCGGCCAGGGGGCAACGATCAGGTCCGGATCACCGCTATTGCAGAAGTGGTGCCATAACTCTTCTGTGATAAATGGTGCATACGGATGTAATAAGCGCAGGATACCATTCAATACATGCACCGCAACTATTCTGGCAATTTGCGCCTGATCCGGATCGTTGCCATAAAAGCGCGTTTTGGCAATCTCGATATACCAATCACAAAAATCGTTCCAGGTGAAATCGTAAATAACCTTAGCACCCTCGTTGAAGCGGAATCGATCCATTTGCCGGTTTAGATTAGTAATTGCATTATTCAATCGACTGATAATCCAACGTTCCGGTAAATCCAGCTGGTCCCAATGAACATTTTCCAAAGCAGGAATGTCACCCTCCAGATTCATTTGTACAAAGCGGGCAGCATTCCACAGCTTATTCATGAAATTGCGTCCCACTTCCAGGCGCGAAGTAGTAAATAACACATCCAGTCCCTGGGGTGCCATGAGCATGATTCCAAAACGCACCGCATCGGTTCCATATTGGTCAAATAAATCAAGCGGATTGGGTGAATTACCCAGTGATTTACTGAACTTGCGACCTTGTTCATCCCGCAGGATGCTGGTGAAATACACATCGGAAAAGGGAATATCATCCAGAAATTCCTGTCCGGCAATTATCATCCGTGCCACCCAGAAGAAAATAATATCCGGACCGGTAATCAGGGTATTGGTAGGATAATAATAATTCAAGTCCTCTGAATCTTCAGGCCAGGTCTGGATACCGAACGGCCATAACCAGGAACTGGCCCAGGTATCCAGCACATCCGGATCCTGCGTCCAGTTTTCCACATCGGCGGGGGGATCAACAGCGACATAGATTTCGCCGGTTTCATTGTGCGTCCAGACCGGAATGCGATGACCCCACCACAGTTGGCGGCTGATGCACCAGTCTTTGATATTACCCAGCCAGTGGTCATAGGTTTTGGTCCAGTGGACCGGGTGAAATTTTATTTTCCCCGATTTGACCGCTCCGATAGCGGGCTGGGCTAGTTCAGTCATTTTCAGGAACCACTGTTCCGATATATAATTTTCGATCGGTACATTCCCGCGCTCCGAATAACCGACTTTGTTGGTGTAATCTTCAATCTGCTCGATCAGACCCAGCGCTTCCAGGTCCGCCACTACCGCTTTCCGGGCTGCTTCCCGCGTTAAGCCGCGATATTGCTCCGGTACGTTATCATTCAGGGAAGCATCCTGTTGCATAATATTAATGAATTCCAGACCATGAGTTTCACCTATAGCGAAATCATTGGGATCGTGGGCGGGAGTAACTTTCACACAACCGGTGCCAAATTCCGGGTCCACAAACTGATCGGCAATTACCGGGATTTTACGGCCGACCAGCGGCAGTTCCAGAGTTTTTCCAATCAGATGATTGAAACGCTCATCATCAGGATTGACCGCTACGGCTGTGTCACCCAGCATAGTTTCGGGTCGCGTAGTGGC
The DNA here is from genome assembly GCA_030634675.1 of Fidelibacterota bacterium. The sequence continues at coordinate 260 of DAOWAH010000310.1, read as the reverse complement.
AACAGTTATGAATTCACCGGAACCATCGGCCATTGGATATTTGAAATACCATAGCTTTCCCTGTACTTTACGATACAGAACTTCTTCGTCGGAAATGGCTGATTTAGACACGGGACACCAATTCACCATGCGATGACCGCGGTAAATCAAACCTTTATTATACAAATGCACAAAAGCTTCCAGCACCGCCCGTGTATAGCCTTCATCCATAGTGAAACGTTCCCGTTCCCAATCGCAGGAACAGCCCAGTTTTTTAAGTT
>DAOWAH010000189.1 GCA_030634675.1 Fidelibacterota bacterium | reverse complement strand
TTAAAACCTGGTGATGTGATCTTGACGCTAAATGACTATAAAGTAAAGAAAACCAATGATATCTTTCAAATTTTTGATGACAATGAGTTAAGAGCTGGTGACAAGATAACCATAAAAGTATACAGTAATGGCCAAGATAAAAAAGTTACATTTCGGTTAAGAAAGACATAAACGATGATCGCGCGTGAAGGTCATAAAATATTATTCGGTACGGCATTTGTTGTATTTTTATCAGGTTTGTTGATGATTGTTTTTCCAACCTCCATTTGGAATATCATATTTATTGTGACAACTGTTTTTTTATTTTTCGCGCTATATTTTTTTCGCGATCCGCACAGGGTACGGCCTGAGGGAGACAATCTGGTTATTTCACCGGCGGACGGAAAAATTGTGCGTATCCAAAAAATTAACGATGACATTGTTGGAGAATCGACTACTTTAATTTCCATTTTCCTTTCAGTGTTTAATGTTCATGTTAACCGTATGCCGGTTACGGGTAAATTTGAATCGGTCAATTTTCAAAAGGGAAAGTTCCTGGCTGCATTCAATCATAGAGCATCTGATGAAAATGAGCGCACTGATATTATTATTAATAAAAGTGGAATAAGATTACGCGTTAAACAGATTGCTGGAATAGTAGCAAGGCGGATACATTGTTATGCCGAAGAGGGGCAGGATATGAAATGCGGAGATCGGTTGGGATTTATACGTTTCGGATCCCGAACCGACCTTATTCTGCCGGAATCAATCGCTATTAAAGTATACTTGAATCAGAAAGTAATCGGTGGAAAAACCATCATTGGAGAATTTAAATGAAAACAAAGCATTATAAACGTAAGCGAATAAATAGGAGTCTTATTCCGAATATATTTACTTTAATCAATATGTTTCTGGGATTTTCCGCTATAATAATGCTGATTAAAGGTAATCCCATTATAGCAGGCTGGATCATTCTGTTTGCCATGGGGTTCGATGCACTCGATGGTAAAATGGCACGCTTACTTGGTGTTGACAGCAAATTCGGAATTGAATTTGATTCCCTGGCTGATACCGTATCATTTTGCGTCGTACCCTCCTTACTGGTTTACAGTCTATATGTTAAAGGGCTACCAATTATCATTGGTGTTGCGATCAGCTTCGTACCGTTAATTTTCGGTACCATTAGATTGGCGCGTTTCAATGTGATACAAGATAATCCCAAATCATATTATGAAGGAATCACCACCCCGCTCAGTACGGTAATGATAGTGGGTTTTATGTTGTTCAATTATCAGATTAATAGCAGTTTTGGCGATCCGCGAATTGCCATAGCAATGGTAATAATTTTAGGATTCCTGATGATCAGTCGTATTCGGTTCGCTAAATTTCCAGCTTTTTCATTCCGTGCGGGACGCTCAAATTCTTTTCGGCTGGCAGGAATAATCATCCTAACACTTTCCATAATCATCTGGAAAGGATTAGTAATATTTCCCCTTTTTACAATTTATATCTCCTGGAGCGTACTCAACTGGTTGTTAGATCCTAATCGCTTTGAAGACGAGCTTAAGCTGGAAGCTCCAAATGAGATCAAATAAGGGAAAAAACCATGGATATTAATAGGCGATCTATTTCAATCCTGGCCCTTGTTCTTATCATTGGTGCGATGCTCGGTACATTATTGGGAAATTTATTAGGTGCAATCTTACCGGATGGGGTAGTGCGTGATTTTTTTCTGACCGGCATAGGTTTTGATCTGGCCGGAATGGTCGGTAATCAAAATGGTGTAATTACTTTGAACCTGATTGTATTGAAATTACAATTCGGTCTGAGTCTCTATTTCAATTTCACAAGTATAATCGGTTTAGCTACAGCTTACTATTTTTTACGCTATTTCAGATAATATTTGCCTTCGCGTAGGAGGGTATTTCATGGAGGTACTACAGGCTCTACCCGCGGAGCTCCATTTTAAGTGTTAATCTTTCCCTAATTGTTATCTATCAATCATTTAGTGAATTAAATTCAATAAATCACTCGGGTTGTCAATTATAAATTTTGCTCCAGCTGTTTTTAGTTCTTCAACCGATCGATATCCCCAACTGACACCTACAGGAATCATTCCGGCATTGCTGGCTGTTTCCATATCGATACCTGAGTCACCGATAATCATTATTTGGGTGGGTGACAAGTTGAGATTTTTAGCGATCATTAATGCTGATTCCGGATCCGGTTTTTTAGGTTTACCGATTTCTGCTCCCTGTACCGGATTAAATTTCCACCGCTCAAGAAAATATTCTGTGAATTGTTCGGTAAAGTCGTGTGGTTTATTTGATAAAATAGCCATAGCCAAACCGGATCCTGTCAAACTATCCAGTAACTGTGGTATCCGATCATACAAACTTCCACAATTACGCCAAGTGAAGGAGTATTCCCAGCGCAGGTCTAGAACGCTGCTAGAAATTTGTTCTGGTGTCCTCTGATTTCGAGGTAACGAACGAGTAACCAGTGTCTCAATTCCGGCACCTACGTAACCAAGGTAAGCCTTTTCAGAATGCGTTGGAAATCCTGCGTTCAGTAGAATCCGGTTCATAGCTTGGACGATTCCACTTAAAGAATTTACTAAGGTACCATCCATATCAAATATTAGTGCTTTAATTACCATTAATTTATGTTTATGATGATATTTTGTTAGTGATCCGTGATTTTTCTCAACTATGAGTTGATACCATTTCTGCTAATCGGTAATCAAGTTGTAAATTTCTCCGGTAAATCTAATAATTTTGTGTTAATTTAAACGAATTAAGAGCTAAAAATTTTTGGAGGTCTGATCGATGCCAATTAATAATATCGCACAGGCAGGAATGCCTGGTGGTTGGGAATTAATAGTAATTTTTCTTGTTATACTGTTGCTGTTTGGTGCTAAGAGGTTACCGGAACTTGCCCGTGGATTGGGTCAGAGTATCCGTGAATTCAAAGGTGCTGTTGATGGTATTCAGAAGGAAATCAAGGATTCTACCGACCCGGAAATAAGCGACACAGAAAAAGAAAAAAAATAATATTTATCCGAACCTGTTTGAATCAATCTCGCTGTTGCCCCGGATCCGGTTCATCGGTTTGAATATGTATTATTACCGGAACTGGCAATAATTCCTGATGATTGAGGGCATTAACGTATAAAACACATGTTTATAGAAACAAATTATTAATTCAATCGTTGCTAAAATCAGATTCGCATTCGAATTATCAGACAGGTTCAAATCAACTTACTGAACAATTAAGAGCCATGAAAATATACGGAAGGCCTGAGAAGCTAATAAATCTAATGATAAAAGCAATTTAGTGGCGTTAATTTAATGCTCCGTTTCGCCAACCCGGTCTATTTACTGCTGCTTGCTTTATTACCTGTATTGATATGGTGGTACCGTCGTTTTGGTCGTAAAAATGAGGGTACGTTAAGAATCCCTTCAGCATTACTGTTTACTAACCATTTTAGAAAAAGGGGACAAGTTAGGGCTCGGATTCTGCGCAGTATTCAATTAGTGGTGCTCGTATTAATTATTATGGGCTTAGCGCGTCCCCGTGTAGTTGACTCCCTGAGTGAAACATTAGTGGATGTGGTCGATATACTACTTGTGATCGACATTAGCAGCAGCATGCTGGCACAGGACTTTCAACCCGATCGGTTGGAAGCCGTTAAAGCAACTGCCAAGAATTTTATCACGAACAGGAAGACTGACCGAATTGGAATTTTGGTTTTTGCCAAAGAAACATTTGTCCAATGCCCTCTGACAGTGGATAAGGATGTACTAAACTCACTGTTATCCGAAATTACAGTTGCGGAAAAATCGTATGATGGTACCGCGATTGGGATGGCGATTGCCAATGCCACTAATCGCTTACGGAATAGTCCGGCAAAAAGCAAACTGATGATCTTGTTCTCAGATGAAAGTCATACAGCCGGTGAACTTGATCCTTTGACCGCCGCTGATTTAGCTCATCAATTCGGAATAAAAATTTACACGGTAGGTGCTGGGAAAAAAGGGACGGCTCCGTATCCGGTAGATGATCCGCTATTTGGTCGGAGGGTGATGCAAGTGGAAGTGGATATGGATGAGCCGACTCTGAAAGAAATTGCCCGTATTACCGGTGGTCAATATTTCCGAGCCGAAAATGAGAAAGTACTGGCCGAGATATACGAGCAGATTGATCAACTGGAAAGAACTAAAATCCAGATAAAAGAATATACTGAATATCATGAATTATTTGGCTGGTTTTTGATCCCAGCCTTCTTTCTGGGATTTGGCTATGAAGTTCTGAATCGTGCC
>DAOWAH010000034.1 GCA_030634675.1 Fidelibacterota bacterium | reverse complement strand
TCCAGAAAATTGGCCGGTTCACCGCCATTCAATTTGATGATATCCATTGTGGCCATTGCAAGACCCGCTCCATTGACCATACAGCCCACATTGCCGTCCAGTTTGATATAATTCAGACTGAATTTATTTGCTTCCGCTTCAGTGGGATCTTCCTCACTGATATCGCGTAATTCCTCGATTTCAGGGTGTCGAAAAAGTCCATTATCATCGAAGTTTATTTTCGCATCCAAGGCAATTACGAGATCATCTTTGGTCACGACCAAAGGGTTGATTTCGATCAGTGAACAATCTTTGGCTGTAAATACTTTCCACAAGGCCATGAATATTTGCGTGGCCGTTTTAACCTGTGCTCCCTGTAATCCTAATGCATAGGCCAGTTTCCGAGCCTGGTAGGGGCGTAATCCGAGTCCCGGATTGATCCATTCCTTAATTATCTTTTCCGGTGTTTCCTGAGCGATTTTTTCTATCTCGACACCGCCTTCGGTAGAGACCATGAATACATATTCACCGGCTGCCCGATCCAGAACGATACCGGCGTATAATTCACGGGCAATTTCAACCCCGACCTCGATCAACAACCGCTCTACCTGCTTACCTTCAGAACCTGTTTGATGGGTAACTAATTGCATTCCGAGCATATTACGGGCTGTATTGCGAACTTCGACTTCGTTTTTAACCAGCTTTACACCACCGCCTTTCCCGCGTCCGCCGGCCTGAATCTGTGCTTTCACAACAGCCAGATTTCCTGGAAGCTTGCGATAGGCATCCACTGCTTTGTCAATGCTGAAAGCCGGATATCCTTCCGGGACTGCTACGCCGAATTGATGGAAGATTTCTTTACCCTGATATTCGTGAATTTTCAAAATTCCTCTCCTGTGCTTATTCGAAAGATTTACATGATTTCATTTAACATTTACGGAATTACAAATAAGGATTTAGGACATCTACCAGATTCGGTCGTCCGATTTCCTGTAAGTCATAAGTGACCCTGACCGAAGGTTGCTCAATTTTACACACCCGGCGAAGATCAATGGGCGTCCCGATAATAACCACATCACAATCAATATTAGCAATGGTAGCTTCAAGGTCCTTCATCTGTTGTTCGCCATAACCCATAGCCGGTAGTACCAGACCGATTTCCGGGTATTTATCGAATGTATCAGTAATTGTGCCCACTGTATATCCGCGGGGATCGACAATTTCCATAGCGCCGAATTTTTCTGCTGCTATGGTACCAGCGCCAAATTTCATTTCGCCGTGGGTCAGAGTTGGTCCGTCTTCAACTGCCAAGACTTTTTTACCTAGGATCAGATCGGCATTTTCGACAGCAATCGGTGAGGCTGCATCGATAACGATCGCGGTCGGGTTAACCTGCCGGATATTCCAGCGGACTTCTTCAATATAGTCAGCATCGGCAGTATCAATCTTATTGATCACAACCACATCAGCCATCAGCAGGTTGGTTTCACCAGGGTAGTAAGTCAATTCATGTCCCGGGCGATGGGGATCAACTATCACTATATTCAGATCCAATTGGTAAAAGGGCAGGTCATTATTACCACCATCCCATAGAATTACATCCGCTTCCTTTTCAGCTTCCCTGAGAATTGCCTCATAATCCACACCCGCGTATATGATCGTACCGGTGTTGATATGCGGCTCGTATTCTTCCATTTCTTCGATCGTACATTTGTGCTTTTTCAAATCAGCGATGGTAGCGAAGCGCTGTACTTTTTGAGCCACCAGATCGCCATAAGGCATGGGATGCCGGATGGCGGCCACTTTTTTTCCGGCAGATCTTAGAATTTTAGCCACTAAGCGGGTGGTCTGACTTTTTCCGCAACCTGTACGCACAGCGCTGATACCGATAACCGGTTTGGTGGATTTAATCATGGTTGGTTTTGCACCAAGTAATTTAAAATTAGCACCAGCCGCAATTACCAGGGAGGCTTTATGCATAACAGTTTCGTGGGAAATATCTGAATAAGCAAAAACTACTTCTTCCACTTTATGCCGATCAATCAGAACCTCCAGATCCGAATCATCATAGATTGGAATCCCTTCCGGGTAGAGTTTGCCGGCCAACTCGGCCGGATATACCCGGCCTTCAATGTCCGGTATCTGGGTAGCGGTAAAAGCTACTACCTCATATTTTTCGTTACCCCGGTAAATAACATTAAAATTGTGAAAATCGCGTCCTGCGGCACCCATAATCAGGGTTTTTATTCGATTCATGGTTACTCCATAATTTGAATTTTAAAGCAAAGGTAAGAGGTGTGTTCAGACCCATCTTATTTGATTACATTCCTTAATTAGAAGGACTATTATGAAAAACCAAAACCTTGACGGAAAGATAGAATATGGGCAATTAATTCAATCATTTTTCAGACATAAACGGATAGCGGTAATTAGTGGCGGGGACGAAAGTTTCTTTAATTGTTCTTTGAGAAACCCAACGCACCAGATTAAACATGGAACCTGCTTTATCATTTGTACCGGAAGCGCGACTACCGCCAAAGGGCTGCTGACCGACAACAGCTCCGGTGGGTTTATCGTTGATGTAGAAATTTCCAGCCGCGTGGGTTAAAGCGGCGGAAGCCTCAACTAACGCCTGGCGGTCATCGGCGAATACGCAGCCGGTAAGGGCATAAGGAGAAGTACCGTCAACCAATTTAAGTGTCTCGACCCACTTATTCGGATCATAAACATAGATCGTTAATACCGGACCAAAAATCTCCTCTTCCATTGTTTTAAAATGGGGATCGGTTGTTAAAATTGTAGTGGGTTCGATAAAATAGCCTTTTTCGTCACTATAATTTCCACCAGTGAGGATCTGTGCCTCGGCTGAATTTTTTGTGTAGTCAATATAAGTGGTAATAGATTCAAAAGCGGCTTTATCAATAACGGCATTCATGAAATTGCTGAAATCTTCCACGTCACCCATTTTAATGGTTGCCATTTCAGTTAGATACCCCTTCCGTACTTCATCCCAGATAGTATTGGGAATATAACAGCGGGATAGGGCGGAACATTTCTGACCCTGATATTCAAAGGCTCCTCTGATCATGGCTGTTATCAAACCTTTGATATCTGCGGATTCATGAGCAATGCAAAAATCTTTTCCGCCTGTTTCACCAACAATCCGGGGATAAGTTTTGTAATTGCTGATATTGTTACCAAGTGTCTGCCACATACTCTGGAAAACTCCGGTTGATCCTGTGAAGTGAATACCAGTTAGATTAGAATTCTGCATCACGATTGGTCCAACTTGAGAACCGGGACCGGGAATAAAATTAATCACGCCGTCTGGCAAACCGGCTTTTTTAAATAACTCCATCAGGAAATAGGCCGGGTAAACAGCGCTGGAAGCCGGCTTCCATAAAGCTACATTACCCATCAAGACCGGTGCGGAGGGCAGGTTGCCGGCAATCGAGGTAAAATTAAATGGTGTTACGGCAAAGATGAAACCTTCCAGCGGACGATGCTCTACCATATTCCACATTCCACTGGGAGAATAAGGTGGTTGTTGTTCATAAATATCCTGGGCATACCCGGTATTGAAACTAAAGAAATCGATCAGTTCACAGGCGGCATCAATCTCGGCCTGAAAGGCATTTTTGCTCATGTTAAGCATGGTCGCTGCATTCAGCGTCTGGCGATAAGGGCCTGCCAGTAGAATTGCCATCCTTTGGAAAATAGCTACCCGGCTTTCCCAAGGCATAGTTGACCAGGTTTTCCAGGCTTGCTGAGAGGCTTCGATAGCCGCAGCCACTTCCTTTTTCCCCGCCTGATGATAACGAGCCAGTACATGCTGGTGATTGTGCGGCATTACGCATTCGGTTATTCGGCCGGTTTTGACTTCTTTTCCAGCAATAATCAATGGAATCTCGATTTCAGTGGATTTCAATTCAGTCAATTTGTCAATTAATTCTGACTTTTCCGGAGTACCGGGGGCATAAGATTTGATCGGTTCGTTAACTGCTTTCGGAACGGTAACTTTTATATTCGGCATTGATTGCCTCCGCACTGGTAGTTATTAAATTTTTAAGTTTTACAACCCGAAAATTTACCAGTTAATAAAAATCATAAGCAAGGTAGAAGGGGGGGAGGTAGTAATTTGAATGAACTAACAAACGCTTTGAACTTGGGGAGCTTGAACAGCATAGTCAGCAATTTCATCTAAAATCACAAGCATTTCGTTCACATCCTTAGCGGTTACTAATCGATTTCGATATTGGGGCGCACCCTGGAAGCTTTTCAGATACCAACCAAAATGCTTGCGCATCAAATTGGCGCCCATTTGCGCTCCGCAATAATCCACCTGCATATTTAAATGCCTGATACACAAGGCCACTTGCTCCTTCAGGGTTGCAGGAGCAAACAGTTTTGTATTTTGCCAGGCAGCTTTTAATTCCCTGAAAATAAATGGATTTCCCAGTGCCGCCCGGCCAATCATCACAGCGTCACACCCGGTAGTATCAAACATGCGCCTCATATCTTCCACGGATTTGATATCGCCATTCCCAATTACCGGCATATCCACGGCTGCTTTAAGTTCCTTTATCAAAGCCCAGTCTGCGGACCCACCATAGCTTTGTCTGGCGGTTCTGGGGTGCAGGGTGATCGCTTTGATTCCGCATTGTTCCAGGCGTACCCCGGCCTCCGGTACCACAATTCGGTTTTGGTCCCAACCGGCGCGCATTTTCACAGTGACTGGTATTTTGGGTACGGCCTCTACCACGGCCAAGGTAATCTCATCCATGAGATTTAAATCCCGCAAAGCGGCCGATCCGGCTCCTCTTTTAGTGACCTTTGGAACCGGACAACCGTAATTGATATCGATCAAATCTGGCCGGAATTGTTTATTTATCATTCGTGCTGCTTCAGCCATGATCTCAGGTGAATCACCAAATATCTGAATACCGATTGGCCGTTCCTCGTCGCTGAACCGGATCATGCTTAGAGTCTTTTCATTAGCTCGGAAAATTCCATGCGCCGATACAAATTCGGAATAGACCAGCCCCGCCCCATATTCTTTACATAATAGTCTGAAGGGGTAATCGCTAACCCCGGCCATAGGAGCTAAGAATATTGGATTATCAATTTGAAGTTGGCCTATTTTCATGGGCTACAATTGCATATTAATCGGTTAATCCCGAATTTTTGATACAGACTGGAAAAAATACCGGAACGACGATATTCCGGCTTTTATATAAAAGGGACTGAATCAACCAGCAGGTTTTATTGCGCCAATCAAACCATTCCCGGGTAATATTCAATTGCCCGGCTGGTTGATCGTCCACTTCGGCAATCGGATAAAAACCTTTGTTTGAATCACCAAGTGCGGATTTAACACCTTTGATAACTTGCGATTTCTCCAAATCAAGACCTTCGGTTTCACGAGCCATTTCTATGTTATTAAATACTATAGTATAAAAATCGAACTCTGTGGCCCGGCGCAAAATTGATCCCGGCATAAGCAACCTTTTCGTTTGTGCTTTCCATAATGAAGTGTAAATTTGCTGGCTTTTTTGGTTAAGAACAAAACAATTATCCGGAGAAAATAATGAGCAGAGTATGTGACGTAACCGGGAAAAAACCGATGTATGGCAATAACGTCAGCCACGCTCACAATAAATCACGTCGTCGGTTTAATATCAACCTGCAGAAAAAACGCTTTTGGTTGCCGGACGAAAAACGATTTGTGACTTTGACTGTTTCCACGCAGGGTATGCGCCTGATTGATAAAAATGGAATTCGAAAAATAGTAAATAATTTACGTTCCAAAGGAATGAAAATATAATTCTGCTTTCATTCTGCGCTTTTAAGTACCCGGTTTATGCCGGGTATTTTTTTATAGAAATGGTTCGGGTTAAGGGGCCGCTGGCAGAGTGGGTGACAACGCCTGACATTGTATCCATAGATATTAAACTGGCGGTGATTAATCGTATCTGTATTTTTTTCTTCCTCATTATTTTTACTCATTCATTCAACACCTAACGGCGTTGTGTTTTGTTTTGGTTCAATTTCTTAAACATTATATCCTCATAGGATAAACAAACCCGATACGGGTTGCATATTTGTATAACGAATAAAATAATTTTCTAACTCCAGCGGAGTTATATATTTGGGATTGAGTTTATACTATTAACCATCACCGGAGTAATAGAAAAAAAATATGGAGCCCCACGCCTGCGTGCCGAAACGCACTTCGGTGTGCAGGCACGGGTAAACCCGTAGTACCCTAAATTTACGCCCTGTGGGGCGACATCCCGATCCTGGGATGAATTTTGGAATTCATCCACGCCTAAATAACGTGGTATTCTTCTTGTTGGGATAAAGCTGGAAATTTCACAATTATTTTTAGAGAATAGGGCAGACCTCTGGTGAGGAACTGCCCTATTCTTCATCCATGTTAAAAACGTTATTTATGTTGCTGACGTACGAAAGCCGGTATTTCCAAATCCTTATCAAACAAGGAAGGACCGCTATCCTCGAAAATAAATTTTGGTTTATTTTCAGCCACTACCGGTGGCACCATTTGGTCAGGTCGTTTTTGACTGACTAACGGCAAATTGAAATTGTCAGCATAGGCGGGATTGTTGGTTTTGATCCCAGGTTGCTCCTTTTTATGGGAAGGTTTACCTCGATCAATATAATCCGGTTGTGAAAAACCGGTGGCTATCACCGTCACTCGAATTTCTTCGGCCATAGCCGGATCAATGACCGCACCAAAGATAATGTTGGCATCCTGACCAGCTTCTTCAAAAATGATTGAAGTCGCTTCATCGACCTCAATCAACGTCAGGTCAGGCCCACCGGTGATATTCACCAGTACACCCTGGGCACCGCTGATGTTGGCACTATCCAATAAAGGACTGGAAATAGCCTGCTGAGCAGCCATCACAGCTCTTTCTTCTCCACCGGCGATACCAGTTCCCATGATTGCTTCGCCCATGTTTTTCATAATTGTTTCTACGTCGGCGAAATCCAGATTTATCAGACCGTGGACATTGATTAAATCCGAAATACCTTTAACGGCCTGATTCAGGGTAGCGTCAGCGATCTTGAAAGCTTCCATTACAGTTGTGGATTTATCGATAATCGACATCAATTTTTGATTGGGTATGGCGATTGTAGTATCACATGCTTTACGTAACTCAACTAACCCGTTAAGCGCACGATTCATTCGTTTCGGACCTTCGAAATTGAATGGTATTGTCACAATGCCGACGGTTAGGATATTCATCTCACGGGCTAATTGCGCTATCACCGGTCCGGCTCCCGTACCTGTTCCACCGCCCATTCCGGCGGTTATGAATACCATATCGATATTTTCCAACACGGAAATAACTGCTTCCTTATCAGTTTCAATGGCTTCACGACCGATATCGGCCTTAGCTCCAGCGCCGAGTCCTTTAGTAAGGCTTTTCCCAATTTGAATTTTATGTGTTGCAGCATTGTTCTCCAGATCCTGGGCGTCGGTATTCACAGCAATGAAATCAACACCGCTCATACTGGTCTGAATCATCCGATTGATGGCATTTCCTCCGGCGCCACCAACACCGATAACTTTCAGTTTCGCTTTCTGTTCGGCCAGATAATCAAATTCAAATAACATGGATGCACTCCTTTAGTTAAGGTTTCTCGTCTTTAATTTCTAAAAAAATTCTTTGAACCATTTTTTCAATTTATTGATAGCCTGTGACAGTGGTTTATCGGGAAGAAGACCGATATTAAATTCATCTTCACGGGTTTTCCATTGTGTCAGTCCCAATACGGTGGTATAAACCGGGCTGGAAGCCACGTCCACTACACCGCTAATGCCTTTGGGGTAGCCAATCCGAACCGGTTCCTGAAAGACCTCTCCGGCCAGGGAAGTGACATTTTTTAATAATGCTCCACCACCGGTTAAGACGGCCCCGAAGGTCAGTCTCTCACGGATGTCAGCACGGGTGATCTCTCGAGCTACCATCTGGAATAATTCCACCATCCGAGCCTCCACATAACGGGATAATTCATGCTCAGAAACTTTCCTGGCTATTTCATTCTCCTGGACTGGTAATTCAAATTCCAATTCGGTAGATGCCAGTGCTGCCTTGGCTGAGGCATATTTTAATTTTATCTGTTCCGCTTCCTCGATATTTATTTGAAGCATCATGGCAATATCATTGGTGATGCTGTTGGCGCCCAATCCGATTACGGCGGAATGGCGAATACCGCCCTCGTAATAAACAGTAATGTCAGTAGTTCCAGCTCCTAAATCAACCAGCGCTACGCCCAATTCCTTTTCATCTTGAGTTAAAGTAGGCAAAGAAGCCGCCAGCGCCTGAAAAACCAACGCCTCAATTTCAATTCCCAATTCTTCGGCGCATTTAGCGACATTTTTAGCCGCTGTGGTCGCCACTGTAATCAAATGAATCCGCGCCTCTAACCGCCGCCCGGACATCCCGACCGGATCTTTGATACTACCCATGGTATCAATGATGTATTCCTGGGGTAATACATGTAGAATATCACGGTCCATCGGCAGGGAGATGGCTTTGGACAATTCCAGTACCCGGTGAACATCATGAGCGGATATCTCATGCTCCACAGGAATATTCTGAGTACTGCTCTTGTGTACGGCGATAGCTCCCTGGGTATTGATTCCGCGTATATGCTCTCCGGAGATACCTATTATGGCTCGTTCTACTTTAACATTAGCCATTAATTCCGCTTCTTTTAAAGCCTCGTCCAAAGCAGTGATGGTTTTATCAATATGAATCAGACTGCCTTTACGCATTCCGGTAGAAGCCCGGGCGCCCAATCCCAGCAATTTAATCGCACCATTTTCCGAATCGGATTCAACGATGGCACAACGGACTTGGGAGGAACCGATATCAATTCCAACTTGAATGTTTTTATCTTGTCCCCGGTTTAATGGGTTCATGACCATTCCTTAACAATTATTTGTTTAGCATAACGCAGGTCCAGATAGGCATAGTCTGTCAGAGATTTAATGCCTCTAAGCGCTCCATTGAAAGCCATCAACGTAATGATTTTTTTAATGACATCTGAATTTCCAAAGTTGATCAGGGTTGGGTGGTCAGTGAGAATGAAAGTATACTCATCATCCTGATTCAAGGTTATTTCAGAGAGTTCATTATACAATGCTGGGAAGTGGTTATGGACTTCCATTAATATTGTAACTGTTTCTTTCATTTTTGCTGATAAGACGTGTTCTCCAATCGGATATAGCGCTTGGTCAGGATTAAAACCTGATAAAGCCGGTAATTGAAACTCAAAGGCTTGCTGCACCATAGGTAGTACAATACCTTCTAAATCCAGTAAAACCAGAGGATCCATATTTACCATTGCGATTGGTTTTCTTTCCACGATTTCCACCGACAATTGGTGGGGATAACGGCAGCTTAAGCGGGCACCAGCCACGTAAGGATGCTGCTCGATTCTGGCACTAAGCTCAACCAGATTAAGATCAAACAGGGTAGCCTGTTTCAAATTTCCCATGATGGTATGTAATTCAGATTCAGATATAATAGAATTACCTGTGATCCGGACTTTTTCCAGACTGAACAGACCAGTTTTAAGCGTCCAGGAGTATCCGCTCCAGGTTAAAAGCGCCAGAAGGGTAATTAACCCGAAGGTCAATAAATAGCTGCTGATATTTATTCTACGAGCCTTTTTCATAAGCTTATTATTGCTGGATCAAATCCCAGAGTTTTTATTTCCAGCTCCAAATCAATATTGAATTTTGCAGCTACTTTATTTCGGACCAACTGAATAAGTGATACGATCTCACTGGCGGTTGCCGATCCACGATTAATAATAAAGTTGGCATGTTTGTTGGATATTTCGGCATCACCAATCCGGGTGCCTTTTAAACCGCATTGGTCAATCAAGTACCCGGCTGCTAATCCCAGGCTCGGATTTTTAAATACACTGCCGGCGGACCGTTTATTTAATGGTTGCGATGATTTTCTTGCTTTATTTGCCATCTGGCAGCGGTGGCTAATATCCTCCGGTTTTCCCGGGTTCAATTCAAATTCTGCTTGTAGAATAATATCATTGGAGTTAAATCCCGATTGTCGATAGCTGAAGTCAATATTTTCAGCGAAAATAGTCTTGGTTTTACCGTTTGGATCGATAACCTCCACCGTAACCAGATGATTGG
>DAOWAH010000171.1 GCA_030634675.1 Fidelibacterota bacterium | reverse complement strand
GTGCTGATCCCCAGATCGGTAATAAGATTTCCCCAGGTACCGGCCAGTTTGACCCACAACATTGCGCCGAATCCGAATCCGGCAACGGCTAATCCGGTGATTAAGCCTTTCTTATCCGGAAACCAGCGCATCCCAACCGCGATTGGAACCACATAGGCCAGCCCGATACCCGATCCACCGATAACACCGACAAAAATTAATATTGCCCAAAAATTGGTACCACCGAATAATCCGGCCAGTAAATATCCGGCACCGAGGACAATTCCACCGGCCATAGCCAGATTACGAGGTCCGATCTTGGGCATTAAACGGCCTGCAATTACCATGACAATAGCAAAAAAGGCTAACCCGGCTGAAAAAACAACCTGGGTTTGGGCGGCTGACCAACCAGCTTGTTTCAATTGTGGTGTGAAGACCGACCAGGCATAAATAGCCCCCAGGCACAGTTGAATTAATATCGCTCCGATAACGACCAGCCAGCGATTCATCACCTTAATATCTGAATTCATTATTTCCCCTTATTCATTTAACTGATTTATTTTAATAATTGTGGATATGAAACACTAATATAATGGTTATAGTAATTTCCATATTCCGGTTACCATTACCAAAAGTATTGGATGGAAACCAAATTTCTGTCTGGAATTTATCTTGGTTTATTAATATCTAACCTGAATAATTCATGAGCAAAACTAACTGGAGTGTAAGTCCCCAATAAGGTAAACCAAAATTAAAATTGCTGATAAATTTGTCGATAAAGATCAATTAGAAAATACGGAATATTTATTAAATCCTATTTGCTTACAAACGAGTACTGTTAAGGCAAAAATACAAAAAAATCTATTTATTCAATAGCGAAATAAACCCACTCCGATTCACCGCTGGCTTCATCTAAATTAGTATGATTGTCGACCTCACTGATGGCTTTTACTTTCCAACGGTAGACACCCGGGTCCAGCGTTTGATACAAACCATTACAAATTAACAGATTTGAAGGTCCACTTTGCTCACTGGGAAAATAATTAAAAGGAATTGGTGTCATATTCTCATAGCCGTACCAGTTATTGGTAAAGCGACAGATCCATACTGTTTGATTCAAATTAATGTTGTCAACCCTTAGTACATATTCTGTTGAGTATTCATATCCACTCGCTCGATCCATCCATTCAAAGGTAAAATTCTGTCCAACACTAATATCGATTGGTGCAATACACTGGGGTGCCCGCAACAAACGATAGGTAATAGTATCTGATGGGTCACTGAGATTTCCGGCATGATCCTGAGCACGGATGAAATAAAAATAGTCCACATAGGTTCGCAGACTGTTGTAATATATAGTATCGGCCCCCAGAGTATGAAAAAGATCTATTGTAGCTATATGATTAAATTTATTGGTAACTACGGTATCAGCCCGGTAAATCGCATAACCAGCCAGATCTTCTTCCTGATTTGGGTGCCACATCAGTACGATTCGATTTTCACCGGTATTATCAGCATCGATTCCCTGTTCTACCCAGGCTTCCGGAAGTGATTTTTCCACTATTTTTGGTGGTGCCGGCGGGTCCGGATCTTCCATAACCGCCGGGCAAGCCCAAAAAAGGAACCCCGATAGTATAATCACCATTTTTAAAATCTGCCGGATCGTAGAATATCTATTTTGATCATTCATTCTTACATCTATTACAATATGATACTTCCACCAATCCGGTGAGCATTCCCAAGGTCATGCGTAGTAAAACTGTAATCAATACTTACCGGTCTTGTTCCGATTGGAAGCATTAATCCCAATCCCCCCTGCATAGTCCCAAGATTATTTCCAAAACGCACGGCTACCAGGTTTTTTAAAATGCATTCCAGACCGAAATCAAATTCCGATTCAGTCGATTTCCTCTGTGTTAAAAAAATTATATCCATCGGAATTGCTTGAAACGAATGACGATATCCAACTCCGAATATTACCGCCGGATGGATTTTATCATATTTTCCGCTGTTCCAATAAATTAAAGTCCCGGCGACATCGGTAACTGATAATCCCAGGGTTAATTCGCCCATCCAGTCATATCCTGTAACATCAGTCAAATTAAAGCTCAGCATTGTACCAATATCAACACCCATGCCATTTCCAACCAGATTGTACAATTCCTTGTGCAATAATTTAATATTCAAACCGACAGGAATTTGAATATCAAATGGTGTTATGTGCCAACCAAGATCGATGGTTGTTGATAAATTGCGGGTAAGTGTGAGAAATATACCGGTTTCCCGATCTTTGAATATTGAAAAACCACGTGCCACAAGGGTCCTGATCGAATCACGGCGGGTATCTAAATCCAGGATGCGCCGCAGGTCCGGTCGCTCAGGTATATTATCCACCGATAAATTCACTAGATTGATTCCGACCTGCCAGATTTGACGCCAGGGATGATTAGTACTAATAGCGATATAATCAGCCAAACCAAACTGGTTGATATACATAGCTGATAAATTAGTGCCATTGACAAATCCATTGGCGGCAGGATTAATGAGAAAACCACCATTATTTCTGGTTAGTGCACAGACCGCCTGTCCAACACCAATTGAGCGCGGATAAGCACCAATCCTAAGGAAAGCATCCGTATATTGTTGGCCTGTCAGAATAGTGGAAACGATTAAGGCCGGTAGGATATATTTCATTAGACCTGTTCTTCCGCCCGACTCGGCTTTGTCAAATTCTAATCGTTTGAAGAAAGAAACATTTTCTGATTCAGATTACGTCTTAGCTCCATCTCATCCATATCAACTTTGATAAAGCGACCGTTATCGGCCATTGAAACACGCCGTTTCTCTTCTGATACAACAACAACGATAGCGTCGGTTTCTTCCGATATTCCCAAAGCCGCACGATGGCGCGTTCCCATTTCGGGGTCGACCATTGAACTTTCGGTCAAGGGCAATATACAACCGGCAGCATCCAGAATGTCGTTCTGTATAATTACTGCACCGTCGTGCAATGGCGAAGTCGGGTTAAAAATAGATAATAATAAAGGGGTACTAACTTCAGCTTTTATATTAGTCCCTGTTTCTTTATAACTCCGCAGGCCGGTCTCCCGCTGGATTACAATCAAGGCACCCCAACCACGTTGCTTTAATTCATTCGTTACTTCAGCGATGGATTGAACTGTTCGCGATTTTCCCATCCGGAAAATTGTTCTGATAAAGCGCGTCTGCCCAATATAAATTAATAATCGGCGTAATTCCGGTTGGAATAAAATGACAAAAGCTACCACCCATACCGTCTGAAACTGGTTCACCAACCAGGAAGTACCGCTAAGTCCGAAGGCATTAAACAAAAAGGAGGCAAATAGGATAATAATCAATCCCACCAGCATTTGCCCGGCTCGCGTGTCACGAAAATAGATATATATCTTATAGAATAACCATGTTACAATAATAATATCTATAATATCAATTATCGAGATATTTAAAAAACCAATTTGAATAATGAGTAACGGCATTAGGCTTCCGGGATTCCCTTAATTCGATCAGTAATTATAGTTACCCGTTTTATTTCCAAAACATCATGAATTCGCACTATACGCGCACCATTCAGGATACCTGCAGTAACAGCCGCCGCGGTTCCTTCAACCCTTTCATCAGGAGGCAGGTTGAGAGTTAAACCAATGAAAGATTTACGTGACGGACCTATCAATACTGGGTTTCCTAAATCAACAATTTGCCTCAATTTACGTATTATTTCAAAATTATCCTCAAGCCGTTTACCAAATCCAATTCCCGGGTCGAGTATTATCTGGTTTTTATTCAGGCCTGCTCCATGAGCAAAATCAAGCCGTTCACCAAAATAGGCTGTCAATTCACCCATAAGATCATCATAATGAGGATTAGACTGCATATGGCGGGGGGTTCCCTTAATATGCATTAGTATTGCCAAGGCTCCTTTATCGCGGACTATATTCACCATATCCGGATCAAATTTGAAACCGCTAATATCATTGATAATATCGGCGCCATTGGCAATGGCCTCCCAAGCCAGGCTGGATTTGTAAGTATCCACCGAAATACAGGTGGACGATTTTTCGCGTAACTTTCTGATTACCGGAATTACACGCTGCATTTCTTCTTTCAAAGGAACCGGTTTCGACCCTGGTCGGGTTGATTCGCCACCAACATCAATTATATCAGCCCCCTGAGAGATCATTTCCAAACCGTAATCTACGGCTTGGTCCACGGCAAGGTATTTTCCACCATCACTGAATGAATCAGGCGTTACATTTAATATACCCATAAGCAGGGTTGGTGCTTCCGGATCCCGGAAAACCTTTTTAAACTGATCAATATTCACGGTGATTCAATCTAATGGATCATGTGGCAGTTTTAGCTTTTAAAGTGGGCTCGGGCTTCTCTGTTTTTCGTGGTTTAGGTGTCTGTCGACGAGGTCGGCGATTTGATCCGGTAGAACGTTGGATTTTTTTTCCATCTAGAATTTTCCGAATATCCCCAGCATCGATTGTTTCGTATTTAAGAAGAACTTCAGACATAGTTTTCAGTAATTCAAAATTATCAGAAAGTAATTTTTGGGCTTGCTTCTGAGCTTTACGCACAAATCGAACCGTTTCTTCATCAATCATCCTGGCAGTTGCTTCGCTATAATCCCGGTG
>DAOWAH010000260.1 GCA_030634675.1 Fidelibacterota bacterium | reverse complement strand
TGAACATCTGGTTGACGTAACTATTGAATCGGTCAATGATATTAAATTACTGATCGAAAAAATGTAAACTATCCTGGGGTTTTGCAATCAACCCTTTGTGGGGTTAGAGCATGAAACTCAATTGATAATACAAAATCATGAATGCCAAAATTCGTTTAACTACCCTTAGTCACGGCTCCGGGTGAGCCTGCAAGATTGGTCCGGAGGACCTGTCACAAATCCTGAGCAAGCTTAATGTTTATTCCGATGATCGGGTGATCGTTGGCATTGACGGTGCCGATGATGCAGCCGTCATTCGTCTAAGTGATAATCGATTACTGCTTCAGACGGTAGATTTTTTCACACCGGTGGTTGATGATCCTTACCATTTTGGACAGATTGCCGCCGCTAATTCGCTGTCAGACATCTATGCCATGGGCGGTACACCTTTATTTGCACTGAATATTGTCGGCTTTCCAATCAAAGAATTGCCTAAAGATATATTAATTGCAATTTTACAGGGAGGTATAGATAAAGCACGAGAGGCTGGTATTGCCATCGTTGGCGGACATAGTATCGATGATAAGGAACCAAAATACGGATTAGTGGTGACCGGTGAGGTGGATGCGGATAAAATATTGACTAACAGCGGCGCCAGACCAGGAGATGTACTTATGCTCACTAAACCGTTGGGAACTGGTATTATTGCTACCGCAATCAAACAGGGAAAAGTTCAAAAAGATACAATTACTGTCGCCGTTAATACTATGAGTCAACTGAATCGTGAGGCCGCAGATGCCGCACATCAGGTAGGCGCCAGCGCGGTAACTGATGTTACCGGGTTTGGTCTGCTGGGACATTTGGGGGAAATATGCCAGGCCAGTGACGTATCAGCTCAGATCCACTTCAATACCCTGCCCTTTTTACCCCAGGTTGATGAACTGGTCAAAGCCGGTATAGTACCGGGCGGAACCAAGCGTAATCTGGCATATGTGGAAAAATTCACCCGCTTTGATCCCGGTCTGACTCCTGATCAACGGTTACTCTCCGCTGATGCCCAGACATCTGGCGGATTGTTGGTTTCCATGGCACCGGAAAAAGCGGATAAATTTCAGGATATAATAGCCAAATCTACCGGTTTTTTACCTGCCCTTATTGGTGAAATAGGCACTGTTGACACTGATCGAATTACTATCAGGAAATAGTCTCAATAACGTTTATAAATCTAACTTAAGTCCAAATTAGGCTTGATACATATTTTTACTTTGGTGTATGCTTGATGTACGAAGAGTTAGGTTTTTGAAATACGAAATACGAGTCTGGTTATCCTGCTTTTCAGAGCCGGTACACATTTTGCAGATATCCAGTCTTATTTCACTTACGAATTAGGTCTTGGCGACTCCGTTTTTTCGTTAATTACCGGATCCGGTTCAGAGCTATCAAACAGTTGATGGATTATGATTGATCAAATTGACCAAATCATATTAAACCTTTCTACGAGGAAGCCTATCGATGAAGCATAACTGCTGGGAATTCAACCACTGCGGGCGCGAATTCGGGGGCAGCGAAATTCACCAATATGGCGTTTGTCAATCAGTGACGTTTACCGCATTTAATGGTACTAATAATGGCTTTAATGCCGGTCGATACTGTTGGGCGGTATCCGGATCAATAAAAGACTCGCCTAAGACCTGCATACACCATCCACCTTTTGAGGATTGTGAGCAATGTGAATTTTATCTGTCTGTCAAGGAGGAAGAAAATATAAACTTCATTGAATGATTCCATCCGAATTTGCTGCTTAATGGAATCATATTCTCAACATTCATTACTCACAATTTATAACATCATAATAAAGGTATATCATGACCCATTGGCGCGTTCCTTTTGATATCAATAAAATTGAAATACCTCATGGCGATATTCATATCCTGATTGAACGCTGTAAAGGCTGTGGATTCTGTGAGGAATACTGCCCCAAAGAGGTGCTGGAGATGTCCAGCGAGTTCAATCGGAAGGGCTACCATTATCCAATTGTTTTAAAACACAGGGCTTGTGTGAACTGTAATCTCTGTGAAACTATCTGTCCTGAATTTGCAATTTTTGTCATTGAAGATGAACCACGTCATCCTGACGCTACAGAAGTTCTTCGAGGAGGGAGTAAATCATGAAGGCCGATCCCATTGGTGTTGCTACTGGTGATCATTATCTCGATGGTGATCATGCCTGTGCAGAGGGTGCCATTGCCGCCGGGTGCCGATTTCTGGCAGGATACCCGATAACACCTTCAACCGAAGTAGCCGAGCGCATCGCTGTTCGCTTCCCAAAAGTCGGTGGCATGTTCATTCAAATGGAGGATGAACTGGCTTCCATGGCTGCGATCATAGGCGCGGCCTGGTCCGGTGCCAAAACCATGACAGTGACATCCGGTCCCGGTTTTTCCCTGATGATGGAAAATCTGGGTTTGGCAGTCATGATGGAAACCCCCTGCGTAGTGGTTAATGTACAACGGGGTGGGCCATCCACCGGCCTCCCCACCCTCACCGGCCAGGCCGACATGATGCAGGCGCGCTGGGGATCCCACGGTGACTACGAATTGATCGCCCTAGCACCCAATTCACCTCAGGAATGCTTCGATTTAACGATCACCGCTTTTAATCTGTCGGAAAAATGGCGTGTACCGGTCTTGTTTATGATGGACGAATGCGTAGGTCACATGACTGAGAAAGTCGTTATTCCGGATGCTGACCAAATTAAGATCATCCCTCGTAAATTTTTTAAAGGTAAGAATGGTTCATATCTGCCATTTAAATTCAACCAAGACGAACTGGCCCCCATGATCAAGACTGGTGAAGGGCATAATATTCATATAACCGGTTTAACTCATGATGAACGAGGTTACCCGATAATTAATGCGGAAGCTCAGGAAAAAAATGTTACTCATCTGGTTAATAAAATCCGCGACAATACGGAGAAAATTCAGATTATTGAAGAGAATCAGACTGAAGATGCCGACGTAGTGGTAGTTTCTTATGGTATTTCCTCGCGGGTGGCGCTCAAAGCTGTCGATAACGCCCGAGAAAAAGGCCATAAAGTTGGTACGATACGACTGGTGACAGTCTGGCCTTTCCCGGATAAACGGATCCGGGAACTAGCCAAATCGATAAAAGCATTTGTCGTACCGGAGATTAATCTGGGCCAGGTGGTACTGGAGGTAGAACGTTGCGCTGCCGGCGCCTGTAAATCGATTCTGGTACCCCACGCTGGCGGCTGGGTACACGATCCAAAAGATATCTTAAACGCAATTGAAGAAGGTGTAGTATGACTGAAG
>DAOWAH010000377.1 GCA_030634675.1 Fidelibacterota bacterium | reverse complement strand
GCCCCACACCAGAGCGGTGCCGATGCCGGGGATGAAGGACAGCACCGCCATAATGGTGCCCCAGAACACCGCACTGTCAATCCCAACCACGGCAAAGGCCACTCCGGCCAATCCCCCCTGCAGGATACCGATCACCGCGGTTCCTTTAAGGGTGGCGCGGGTTACCGAGGTGAATTTGTTCAGTATGAGGCGCTCATCATTATCCTTTAAGGGCAGGTAATAAAGTATTTTATCGATCAATTTTTGGCCGTCTATGAAAAAAAAGAACATGGTATACAGCATGATGAACAACATAAATATGAAGTTGACCGTACCGAGGGTAACCGATTGAAGACGGTTGATTAAAAAGCCGCTGATATAGCCGACCAATTGCCCGGCTTTCGTTAAAATCAGACTGCGGTAGGGTTCGATCTTGTCATAAAACGGAAGGGATTTGAGTGCATTGGAGATGGCGTCGGGCTCGGCCAGCTGCTGTGCCACCCAGGGTGTGACGGCTTCGCCGACTTTTATCGCCTGAGCGGTGACAATTCCCAGCAACCCACCCAAAGGTAAAATAACAACAAAAACAATCAGAAAGAGGGTCGCAATGGAGGCCAGGCTGCGCCGACCTTTGAACCATTTTTCAAAGCGGCTGTACAACGGATAGGACAGCGCTGAGAAAATACCAGCTAAAAAAATAGCCATCAGAAACTGGCGAATCATCGACATAAAAAGTGCTGAAATAAATAAAACCAGCAGCAGCAATACCCATTTATTGATCGCTTCTTTGTTCATGGCACATGCCCTCGAAAACTGGATTTATACTCTGATATGTCACTATAAAAGACTTCCATTTATAATTACAATAAAGAATATGGGGTCACGTCTTAATTATTAATTATTGACAACGACGCTTTTTTAACCGATAAAAAAGTCAAATTATCATTGAGAACTATCTGGAGACTACTATAAATGGCAAGACCATTGCGTGTTGAATATTCCGGTGCAGTTTATCACATCATTAACCGTGGCAACGCCGGCGAAAATCTGTATCGAAGTTCAAGAGATAGAGAAAAGTTTTTGTATTATCTGGAAAAAGCCGTAGAAAGATTTTCCCTTAAAATCCACACCTATTGCCTAATGGGCAACCATTTCCATATCCTTTTGGAAACACAACATCCAAATTTAAGCAAGTCAGTTCAATGGATCACGGTCAGTTACGCCGGCTATTTCAATCGAAAATACAAAAGAAATGGACATTTACTCCAGGGACGATTTAAGTCGATTCTCGTTGACGCAGACAATTACCTGAAGCTATTATCCCGCTATATTCATCTTAATCCGGTTCGGGCAGGATTAGTTGATCGACCAGCTGATTATGACTGGAGTAGCTATAATGCTTTTGTCGATAGCGTAATAGCACCTGAATGGCTGGAAACGCGCTGGCTGTTATCGCAATTCGGTAGAAAACGAAAAGAGGCGATTGCGAACTATAAAGATTTTGTTGAAACCGTCGATGCCAAAAGATCGGAAAATCCAGATAAGGAACTCACCGCAGGCTTTATTCTTGGAACTCCTGATTTTATAAGTTGGGTTAAGGAATCATTTCTTTCGAATCGAACAGCTGATAAGGAGATTCCGCAACTTAGACAATTAAAACCGGCGATAAAAATTGAAATGATTGTTGAGGCAGTCCGTGTTGAATTTAATCGAGATGAATCGTTTTTATTAAACAAAGGGCGTAAACGGAATATAGCAAGAGATACAGCCATCTATTTAGCACGAGATTTAACCGGAGAATCGGGTAAAGCACTGGGCGAATATTTTGGCAAAATCTCCGGTGCAGGAATTACCAGAAGATATAACCATATGTTAAAAAGAATCGATACAAATAGAAAACTTAGAAAACGAGTTAACCGGTTGAGGGGAAAAATAGTAAATAATTAAGATGTGACCCCTATGAAACTAAAACCAAACATTTTAATAATTTTAGCCGGCTGTTTCCTCATACTGGTGACCGTTCTGGCCTGGTTCGCTCTTGATAAGGTCAAAGAGAAAATTCAAGCCGATGTGGGTGATGCGCTGCAGATCGTGTTGCAAACTACCCGGGAGTCACT
>DAOWAH010000120.1 GCA_030634675.1 Fidelibacterota bacterium | reverse complement strand
CCACCGCCATTGGTTACGATGATCGTATTCTCACCTTTCGGTAACGGTGCATAGGAAAGGTAGTTACACCACTCAAGCGCTTCACTCACACTCTCGGCCCGTAATACACCACACTGACGCATGATGGCATCGAATATATCATCTGCGCCAGCGAGCGAACCGGTATGGGACGCGGCAGCAATTGCACCTTGCTTGGACCGCCCGGATTTAATGATTATCACCGGCTTCACTTTAGTTGCTTCCGATAAAGCCTTTATTAATCGTTCACCTTGCTGGATACCTTCAATATAAATTAAAATTATCTTGGTATCATCCTGCTTTACCAAATATTCCAGTAGATCTGCTTCATCGATATCGGATTTATTCCCGACTGAAATGATCGTCGATAAACCAATATTCTGGACGGCGGTCTTACCAATCATCGCAACACCCAGGGCACCACTCTGGGTGATAATGGCAACATTGCCCTTTCGAATGTCACGGGGTCCGAAAGTAGCGTTCAGAGAAACTTTCGCGGAATAATGTCCGAATATATTCGGACCCAAGATTCGCATTCCATGTTCACGGGCGTATTTTGCCAGCTTGAGCTCTTCTGCCAAATTACCGATCTCGGAGAAACCGGATGATACAATCGGCAAATGTTTCACACCGGCTTTGGCACACATCTCCACGGCCGAATAAGCATACTTGGCCGGTATCACGATGGTAGCCACATCTATTTCATCATCGATGTCAGTAACACTGGGGTATATCTTATGCCCTAATACTTCTCCACCTTTAGGATTAACAGGATATATCTTACCCTGATAACCGGCTTCGACAATATTTTTAACGATCACATGCCCGATCTTAACGGGATTTTCCGATGCGCCAATTACCGCGATCGATTTTGGTCCGAAAAGATATTTAATGCTCGGCTTATCCATATCTGTTAATTATCCCGAAACAGCATTTTTAATTCGTGTATACCACTTTCACTTCTTTTATCAATATCAAAACCCATACTTTCAAACAGACGCAGCATTGTGATATTGTCGACTAAGTTGATCTAATCTTATGGTATCTTCACTGGAAAGCTTTGTCATGAGACAATTATCATTATGAATGGATTAAATATTGCTGTTAAGACTGAGACAAATTTACGCTTTTCAAATACCTCAAAACAGATAATTGAGCAGTGAAATAATTATCATATTGAAATCACAACTGTTAAATTTCCGGTAAAATAAATATCTGTACACCAACTAAGAATTGTGTATTCAGGATCAAAAAGGATAATTAAAAATTAGTATGAAATGGTTTAAGAAAATACCCGATTTGAAAATAGAATTACTGATATGACTCCTCTGGAGCAGGTGACTGATTTGTTAGTATGTTTGCAATTAGCTGATAATCGCATTGATTACAGTGAAAAGGAGGCCCGGAATGCAACTTTAAAGCGCTTATTTCCCGATGTTGCTAATCCCTCTACAAAGCTTTGGTTTAATTTCATGAACCAGTAATTTTAAACATGGATTTCACTAATTTAAATATATATCAGCGTTTGCGTGACTTTGATGTACCGGCAGCCGTATTAGATGCTATCTTTGATAGCAAAGATGATTTAAAAGTGCTTCAAACTTCATGGCAGGAAATGTCTGCAAACGGACTACGGGACGATGAAGTTGCACGTACTATCGCCCACTTGATATTCAAAGAAATTGATATATCATTAGATCTCGATTAGTAACCTCCTGAGAAATAATAATACCTTAAATTTACATTTTTATTTTCTGGCATTCTAATTTCCAACGGTCTTGACCTGATTTGCCTAACGCTGCGCACAATTTTATTTCCATAAGTGACAATCTGTAACAAATTAACCGGACGGTCATTTAGCTGATCGATTAGTTTGTCGCAATCCTTTACTACCAGCAAATACAACCCTGACTCCGGTAAATCCGATAACCGAATCAGATCAGTATCGGCTGTATACCGTATTCGTGTTGCAACGTTTTTCAAGTTTGCGAATTCTTTGTGTCTCTCCAATGAATCATTACCGTTAGATAACAATACATTTAGGCTAATAATTAGCCACAAACTAATTACAGTAATTGTCTTCGTCAATTACAAACCCAGACTTTTTATAAATGCAGCATTGTTCGGTTCACGATCTAAAAATTGGGAAATGAGATCAAATGCATCTTCTGTTCCACCTTTTTCAAGAATAATTGTACGGTATCTCCGGGCAGTGGTTTTATCCATAATACCATTTTCCTCAAATAGCGAGTAAATATCCCTTGCATATACTTCCGACCAAAGATAACCATAATAGCCGGCACCATACCCTATCAAATGACCGAATGATGCCTCCATATGAGTATCAGGCATATATTTAAACGGCGTGATATCATTTTGCAATTGTTTTACAATTTCAGTGGTTTTTTTGGCGCTGAAGGGGTTATAAGTATCATGTAAGGTAAAATCCAAAACCCCATAAAACACCTGCTGCAGAGCATTTATTCCGGACAGCATATTTTTGGCATCAAGCATTTTATTAAGCAAATCATCAGGTATAGCTTCACCTGTCAAATAATGGCGAGCAAATTTACCGAGCACTTCCTTCTCCCATATCCAGCCTTCGTAAACTTGCGAAGGTGTCTCAACAAAATCCTGTGCAACCCGCGTTCCTGAATAACTAATCAGGGGTGATTTAGTCAATAGATTATGTAGTCCATGTCCAAATTCATGAAAAAATGTTTCGACCTGGGAATGAGATAAGAGCGATGGTGTTTCAGCGTTTGGTTTCGGGAAATTACATACCAGGGCAAACATCGGTTTCTGATATCCATCGGGATATGCCTTACCTTCGACTACATCAAAACAAGCGGCGTGACCATATTTATTTTCACGTGGGAACAAATCAAGGTAAAAACTGCCAATCCAGTCTTTAGTTCTCGAATCATAGGCTTCATACAATAAAACATCGGGATGCCAGGTTGATCCGCGTACCACCTTCTTAAAATCCAATTCAAATAATTCTTGCATAGTTGTCAACAGACCATCAATTACATTACCAACTTCAAAATACTCCCGTACCAGCTCTCCGTCCAGCTTATACTTGGTCTTAGCCAATTGATCCATATAATAGTATTTTTCCCACTGGTAAATCGATTTGGCCGGCTGGCGCTTCTTCCTGGTTTTCAACTCCAGTAATTCCTGCAATTCGGTATCCGCTTTGGTTTGCAAGGCCATTATTAATTCATTCTCAAAAGCCCATACGTTTTCAGTCGTTTTAGCCATTTTATCTTCGACAATAAAGGCGGCATAGGATGGGTAACCCAATAGATCAGCTAATTTCTTTCTATCGCGCAAAATAACTCGGAGAAGGGGTAGATTATCAGCCTCAGCCCGTTTGATATATTTTAACAATAATCGACGGCGCGCATCATTAGATTCAGACAATTTCATAAATGGTTGAAAACTGGGATAACTTAAATCTATTGCATAATGATCGTCGCCAATACGATGGGCATTTTGATAAGCATCAGGCAGACCATTTATTTCCGCTTCATTAACGAATAATGTATCTGAATAATTGGAAATATTATTATAAAATTGTTGCGCATTCCGGCTTAGGTTGTTAAGTATTTTTTTTACCTTTTCACGTTTGGTTGAAGGTAAATCCAGACCATTTCGACGAAAATCTCTTAATTGTTTATCCAGAAAACGTTTTTTCCAGCCCTCCAGCTTTTCGGCTTCATTAGACTGGGAGAAGGATTTGACAGCTTTAAATAACTGCTCATTAATCGCCAAATCATTGATATACATCTCTATCAGTATAATAGCGGAATCTGCTGCGGTTCGAATTATCGAATCGGGATGCACCGATCCCATCAAATATAGCGGATTAGCCGGTCGCATTAATAAAGCCTGGATATCATCAATTTTAAGCAAAGTATTATCAAATGTCCGTTCTTCCGAAGGCATTGTCACGATTGATGTAACCAGTAGCTGACATTCCAGTAATGTTTGATCAGTTGCTTGATAAATATGCTCAGGTGTCAGCGTTGAAAATTGATAATACTCGTTCCTTTCAATAAGAATTGGATTTCGATCCTGTTTGCCACAACTGCTTAACAGCAGAATTAATAGTGGAAAAAACAAATTCCGGAATTTCATTAATATCCTTCCATGATTTCTAAAAGAAATTTTGCCAATTAAGGCAGTAAATGTATCAAGGTTTATTCATTGCACGCGATGCATAGAAATATAACACCGCCACAGCCGCTAAATAGGTGCAACTGGAAGCGCATCCTTCCAAGCGGTAAGATTCACGATAATCCTGTTCAATCTGCTTCCGTTCATTCTGTGCTATTAGATTGTTTCTATTTTGTAATTTTTGACATTTCCTGGCTGCCCAATAATACTCTGGTAATTGGTAAAACCTGATCGATTTCAACCCCTGCTGATTTACTTTGACAATTAATTCATTCAGACAGGGATTCTGGGATTCCTTGGGAACATCAGTCCCAAATAACAGTGCAGAAAATACTAAGCACACACAGAGGGAAAATCTTACCATGAAAATATCAATTGCATCGAAAAAATGGGTTCTTTATCTATTTTTAGCACCGGACCCGATATTTGTTTGCCATCCAATTTCCAATTGGCGGCTTTATAATTGGTTGACATAAAACCGGTTTTAACATCTATAGCAAACCAACTTAAAATATAGTATCGTATGCCAATCAGACTGGCAAACCCAAAAAAATTATTGGACATTTTTTCCGGGGCTTGAACATCGATTCTATAATTGCCAATTTGTGCATCCCAAACCGATTTGGTATTTTTAGTGTCCAGCTTAATCACGGCGCTGTTCCACATGGGTGCCAATGCAAAATTCAGTTCCAATCTGTGCAGAGGTCTGAAATAGGTTTCCAAAACAAACATGCGATAGATTAGTTTGCGACTGAACTGGGTTGTATCACTGGCACCGGAAAAATAGGAACCACCTTTAGTATATCCTACCCTTGCACTCGGAAATAAGGGGATTGAAAAACTATAACCCAACAGTAAATTCTTCCTAATTATTTCTGAGCCACCGGCTGAACTCTCCAGTGAAGTATCCAACCCGGTTAACTCCGGTTGATACCAGCCCAAAAGGATTCCGGCTTCCATTTTTTGTTGGCCTGTAATCAGTCCACAGAAAATAATCATGATATTAAAAATAATTTTTAGCCGCATAGGTAAATCAAATTTAACTTATTCCATCAAACAAATCATTATCTTGCGTAAAAACCGAACAAAATTAGTAGTTTTTTTAATCTTCCTGTTCTCGGCGATTGGTGCTGAAGTACAAGATGTGGTCATATTTACAAATGGAAATGCTAGTATTGGACAGGTTATTTCAATTACTAATGACTCTTTGTCCTATCTTGATTCCCAGACAAATGTCCGACATTCTGTAACGCTTAAATCAGTGTATTATGCCTACAATCATTTTGGTAAAATATTATTTAACAGTCGATCACTACTTGAAAGATTGACTTATATCGAACATTACTCAGGACTCCTCGGCACGGTGCAAGGTGATACTGTATATTTCAATATGATTTCTTTTGATAGATGCATGACAAATCCAATGGTTTTCCTAACCACCACTGATTCTACGCAACCTACAAAAATTCCTTTTTTAGAGGTAGAATTTGTCAGAATGAGCGCCGAACGATTCGATGCATCGGTAAAACGTGGATGCTATAGCAGTTGTGGTCTGATTTTAGCGCTGTCAGGTCTG
>DAOWAH010000099.1 GCA_030634675.1 Fidelibacterota bacterium | reverse complement strand
CTGCCACTGACTGATCAATTAAAGATCAATCTGAATTACCGCCATAAGTTGTTGATATTTGATCCGGTCTTAACCTATGATAATAATTCTAATATCGCTCAATTGACGGGTCATCGCAAAATGACCTACTCCGGAAATATAATTGATAATGTGGTGGAGATTGGACTGACCAATTCCCAGTGGCCCGCCTATACGGCTGTAATACTGTTTAGCGGAAATCTGGATTTAAATGTGGAAAATCCCCTGACTGGTGGCACCATTTCGGGATTACCAGATCTGGGCTGGGTGGAAGGTGAAAGAAACGGTGGAGCTTTGACAATCGAAGGTGAAAAGGGTAATGTGGTTTACAAAGCAGGTTGTGGGTATAGCCATTTGGTAGCAGCAGCCGATATCACCACTCCCGTCCTGGGACGGGAAATACTGATCCCGGTAGCTCACCGCATGACCTTCGATCTGACCGGATCGGCCAGAACCGAACAGATCGGCATTTCCCGAAATTGGGTACGAAAAAACTATGCCGTAAAACTGCTCATTAATTATTCCCATGCCTATTACGACCTGCAGGTAAACGGCAATGCCATCTTGATGTTTGGCCTGACCTCCATACCGGTTGATTATCCACTGCAGTACCATCTACACCTGCTAAATTTTTCTGGGCTTGTGGAAAGGCCTTTTGCCCAACTGACGCTGCGCTATGAATTCACTCAGTATCTGCCCTATTTAAAAAGAGTCGATGACAGCCCAATTTATTTTAAACCGGAAGTGAAAGAACCGGATTATAAAACCCGCGGTGGCGGACAGCACAGACTGAGCATATACTACCGTTTTTAAGTTGCACTCAATTCTATTATTTCAAGTGAATTGATACAAGTTATTATCGAGAATTGAAATAAGCTTTTCCCGACCAACCCGACCCGTTTTAATTTATGTTATATCTGAGCCCTTTCCACCATTCTCACAGAACCTTAATTATGATCAATGATCAATCAATTTTTGCTATGTCTTATTCCGATTTCACTTGACAATAAATTACCCGCTATCTAAAATAGACCGACCAGTCGGTTTATTTAATGGCTAATTCCAAAGAAGACCAGCGCCGCGAACAAATCCTTTCAGCCGCTCTCGACGTAATAGTTGAAAAAGGCTACGAGAAAAGTCGTATAGATGACATTGTCCGCGTAGCGGGTCTAAGCAAAGGCGCCATCTACTGGTATTATAAATCCAAAAAGGAAGTCTACCTCTCCCTCGTCAACCATTGGGTCTTTAAATATAGCGCTACCCTGAACCACATTGTTGAAGAAGACCTGCCTGCTGCCGATCAATTACGGGCATTATTCCAATTCTTTGTAAATCAGTATCAGACAAATCCGCAGCCATTTAAAGCTATGATGGAATTCTGGTCCTTGGCTGCCAGGGATGCTGACGTCCGGATCAAGATGCAGAAGGTCTACACTGAATTTCTGAATTTGATCGAAAACATATTAGCCAAGGGGGTCGAATCGGGGGAATTCGATCCTCTTGACACTAAAATCGCAGCCTTATCGATTATGGTCAACATTGAAGGAATCATCTGGTTCGCAATTTTTGATGTTCCCGGTGTTTCGGCACCGGAGTATATCGACACTATTTCCAACTTCATCCTGACCGGACTGGTCAAGAATACCAATGGAGGAAACAACAATGAGTGACACCATAACCTACCGCAATACCGGCGGTCGGTTTTTAACCGAAATGATTGGATCGAAACCAATCTTTACACGGGAAAAATTCAACGACGAACAAAGAGAAATCTTTCAGATGATTACCGATTTTGCCGTGGAAAGGGTCAAGCCTAATAGCGACAGATTGAACGCATTTGACAAGGATCTGGTATTTGAATTATTTCATGAAATGGGCGAACTTGGTCTTCTCGCTATTGACATTCCGGAAAAATACGGCGGCCTGGAACTGGACAAAATCACCTCAGCTCTGATGGTGGAAGCCCTTAGCGCCGGTTTCAATGCTTCTTTCACGGCTACGATCTTAGCCCACGTCGGTATTGGATCCTTACCGATCGTCTGGTTCGGGACACCTGAGCAAAAAGAAAAATATCTGCCTAAACTGGGTTCCGGGGAATGGATGGGAGCTTATGCTTTAACCGAACCATCCGCTGGTTCCGATGCCCTATCCGGAAAAACTTCCGCCGTTCTGTCAGAGGACGGCAAACACTGGATTTTAAATGGTGAAAAACAGTTTATAACTAACGGTGGTTGGGCTGAGGTTTTCACCGTTTTCGCCCAGGTTGATGGCACTAAGTTTTCAGCCTTTATACTTGAGCGTGGGATGCCCGGTTTTGAAATCGGCACCGAAGAAAAGAAGCTGGGCATGAAGGGTTCTTCCACTGTTCCTTTGAAATTTATCGATGCGCAGGTGCCGGTGGAAAACCTGCTCTACGAAGTTGGCAAAGGGGCTACGATTGCATTTAACGTCCTTAATCTAGGTCGCTTTAAACTGGGCACCGCTGATCTGGGTGGGTGTAAAAGTGTGATCGGGGAATCGGTCAAATACGCTTTGGAACGGCGGCAATTCGGTCAACCCATTGCCCACTTCGACGCCATCAAAGGCAAAGTAGCTGACATGGTGATCCGCACCTACACCTGCGACAGTATGGCTTACCGCACAATCGGTCTGATCCAGGATCAAGTCGATACCTTAGATAAAACCGCACCAGACTACTACCTCCAGGACGGGGAAGCTACCGAGCGCTTTGCCATTGAATCATCGATGGTCAAAGTATATCTTAGCGAATCTTTTGGATTCTGCGCCGATACGGGTATACAGATTCTGGGGGGTTACGGTTTCAGTGAGGAATATCCCATGGCAGCGCCTTACCGCGATACTCGTATAGATCGGATTTGGGAAGGCACCAATGAGATCAATCGTCAGATTATTACCGGCTATATGATGAAAAAAGCCCTGATGGAAGAATTACCAATCCGGGATTACAACACCATGATTGAAGCCTTCCTAGCCGGGCAAGATGACCTTATCACCGCAGGGATTTTTGCTGATGAGATCAAGGCCATTGAAACCGGTAAGAGGCTGGCGGCCGATTTGTTCAATGAAGCTTTGTGTGAATTCGGACAGGATTTAAAACATCAGCAGCAATTGATGGAAATCCTGGCCAATATGTTTATCCTGCTTTATACGGCTGATAGTACTATCGCGCGGGTGCAGCAAGTAATGGAATCCGACGGCAGCAACAATACTCTGATTGACATCGCAAGAGTCCATTCCGCTGAAGTAAGTATCCAGTTAATGAATATGGCGCTGGCCGGATGGAACGGAGTTTATCGCGGGAATTTACCTCCCAATGTAGTTGATAAACTGCGCATCTTTCAAAAATGTATGTTGCCCAAGACTGATATTTTCGGTCTCAAGCGGCAGATTGCCGAAGCAATTTACACCCAACAAAAATATCCATTTTAGGAGTTAATCATGAGTAAAAAATCTGTTATAGTCGATGCAGTGCGTTCACCCATTGGAATTAAAAATGGTGAACTGGTCGGTATGCGGGCTGATGATCTCACGGCCCAGGTTATTAAAGCCCTACTTGCTCGCAACCCTAATCTTAAACCCGAATTGGTGGAAGACCTGAGCCTCGGTTGCGCTTTTCCCGAAGGCCCCCAGGGGATGATTATGGGTCGCTCGGTGGGAATTCTGGCCGGCCTGCCCAAGGAAGTCCCGGGTAAGGTCACTAATCGCTTCTGCGGCTCATCAATGGATACCTTGCATCAATTGAGTACTGCTATCGTATCCGGGGATATTGACTGCGCCATCACAGCCGGTGTCGAAGATATGTTCTCGGTACCCATGGGCGGATTCAGTCCCGATTTTAATTCAGAACTGGCTGAGCAGGAATTCTATATCGGCATGGGCGAAACAGCTGAAAATCTGGCCAACGATCTGAACATCAGTCGCGAAGACCAGGAAGCTTTTGCTATCGCTTCCCACGAAAAAGCGCTGAAAGCCCACGCTTCGGGAAATTTCGACAATGAAATCGTTCTCATCGATGTCTATGGTGAGACCACCGTCGAAAAGGACGAAGGTCCTCGGGAGCCAGACCTAGAGAAAATCAAATCTCTGCGGCCAGCCTTCCTTGAGAATGGCTCCATTACCGCCGCTACCAGTAGTCCGATTTCAATCGGTGCCGCCGCAATTCTCATTACCAGTGAAGATTTCGCTAAAGCTAACAACCTGCAAATCCGGGCTGAAATCGTCAGCCGGGCTGTGGCCGGTGTAGACTGGACACGAATGGGCATGGGTCCCCTGCCGGCGACTGAAAAAGCACTAACTAAGGCCGGATTGACGATGGATGATATCGAAACCATCGAACTGAACGAAGCCTTCGCGGCCCAATCGCTCTATGTGATCCGTACCGGGGGCTGGGATATCAACAAGATTAATCTGAATGGCGGCGCGATCGCCCTAGGGCATCCTTTAGGTTGCTCGGGAGCACGGATCCTGGCGACCCTGATCAATGTCATGGAACAGCAGGACACCCATACCGGCCTCGCTACCATGTGCATCGGTTCCGGGCAGGGCATTGCCACCATCATCAAGCGCTAAGGGGAGTGAAATCAGTCATGTCAAATAAAATTGAAAAAGTAGCCGTGCTGGGCGCGGGAGTCATGGGCGCCCAGTTGGCCGGACATCTGGCCAATGCCGGCATCCCCTCGCTCCTGTTCGACATCAGCCAGGAACTGGCGGAAAAAGGGGTGGATATGTTAGGTAAGCTGAAACCGGCTCCACTCTATAAACCGAAAAATACCCAGCTGATCACACCCTGCAATTACGCCGATCATCTGGAATTATTGAAAGACGCCGACTGGATTCTGGAAGCGGTGGCCGAACGGCTGGACATTAAGGAAAAAGTCTTTGGCAATATCGCTCCCTATCTCAAGGATTCGGTTATCATCAGCTCGAATACTTCCGGGATCCCGCTGGCTGAACTGGTTAGCACCCTGCCGGAGAAATTCCGCAGCCGCTTCCTGATTACCCATTTCTTTAATCCGCCGCGCTATATGCGCCTACTGGAACTGGTGAAAGGTACCGAGACCGATCAGGAAGTCTATGATTTTATCGCCGATTTCGGTGAAAATGTCCTCGGCAAAGGTATCGTACACGCCAAGGATACACCCAATTTCATCGGCAATCGGATTGGTGTTTACGGGATGATGAAAACCATCCAACAAGCCCTGGAAATGAATATGACGGTGGAAGAAGTGGACAAGCTGACCGGCACGATCGTCGGCCGGGCTAAAAGCGCCACCTTCCGTACCGCTGATATTGTCGGTCTTGATACGCTGGCCCATGTGGCTCAGACCAGCTACGACAAAGGCGAAGGCGATGAGCAGCGCAATTTATTCCAGGTTCCCGATGTCCTGAAAAACCTGATCGAAGCCGGTAACCTGGGACAGAAAACCAAAGCCGGATTCTACAAAAAAATTGATAAAGGCGTGATTCATTCCCTCAACCTGCAAACCGGTGAATACAGCGCGCAGAAGAAAGTCCGCTTCGACGGTTTCCGTCTGGCTAGAGACCGCCAGACCGTCGGTGAAAAAGTTACTGCTCTGACCTACAGCGATGACAAAGCCGGGAAATTCTTCTGGGAAATTCTGTCGGCCACCTTGATTTACGCCGCCAACCGCATCCCGGAAATCAGCGATGATCTCGTCAATGTCGATAACGCCATGAAATGGGGTTACGGCTGGGAACTGGGACCCTTCGAAACCTGGGATGCCATCGGTGTCAGACGGGCAGTGGAGAGGATGAAAGCCGAGGGCAAAAACATCCCAGCCTGGATCACGGAAATGCTGGCCGGTGGCCGCACTTCATTCTACGATTTCGAGGAGGGCGCCCGGACCTACTACGATATGCCAGCTAAAAAAACCGCTGCCGTACCGCTATCTGCCAAAGCCATTTTCCTGAAGCTCGAGAAACAGAAAGGCAACCTGATCAAACGGGGCTGGAGTGCCAGCCTGATCGATCTGGGTGACGGCGTAATCGATGTGGAATTCCATTCCATACTAACACCGGGTTTCAACCCGATTGACGGGTCGTTACTGGATATGGTCAACCAGGGATTGGATTTAATTTACAGCGGCAAATACAAAGGAATGGTGCTGGGGCACCAGAACGGCAATTTCTCAGTCGGAGCCAATCTGGCTCTGATTCTTGGTTATGCTGAAAATGGTGAATATGATAATCTCAATAATACCAGCAAGCTCTTCCAGGATATCGCCCAGCGGATCCGTTTCTCGCCAGCGCCGGTGGTAGCCGTGCCCTTCCAATTCTGTTTCGGTGGTGGTTTTGAGATCACCGCTCCCGCTGCTCACCGGGTGGCTTCGGCCGAAACATATATCGGCGCCGTGGAAGT
>DAOWAH010000131.1 GCA_030634675.1 Fidelibacterota bacterium | reverse complement strand
GTTGTCGGCATAGTGGTAGTCGAATACCAGGGGCTCGCTGTGCAGCACGTCACCGGTAATGATCGGTCGGTTTTTAGAGCTATCCCCGTCCGCATCCTGATCCAGCACATCGGCGCCACGGATGTAGTTGATCACCTTGTCTCTTCCGGTGACGGGATTGCCGTTTACGGTAACATCGGTCGGATTACCAAGCATCATGGCAGTCAAATTGGGGTTATCGTCGGCAAACCGGTTTGCCGCATCGATTAAACTATCAACGCCTCCCAAATAGGTATAGATATTGCGGCTGTCGTTGTGGATTCCATTGCTTTTAGAAATATCGGCCCAGTCGATGGTGGCCCAGTAAGGTTTGGCATCTTCTCGCATGGCTCCGTTAGCCCACGTGGCCGGATTCCCGTCGCTGCCAATAATTTCATTATCCGTGCTGAGGCCAAATTTGGTCACATTGCCTTCCCAGAAATTTTCTTCCACGGGTTTGAAAAAGGCCATATAGATTTTATTGCCGCTGGTCGTGCGGGTGACCGGAACCACCGGTGCGGTAAACGAGCTGGTGCGCGAAATAATGCTGTTGACAGCATCCATGACGGCCTGGGAAAGACCATCCGCGGACTGGGCATCAAAGTGATATTTACCGTATTCCGGATCGGAACTGTTGGATAAATTGGGGTTGCCGTTGCCGTTATTGGATGTGTTTATCAGGAACAGCCGGCTTTCAGTGGTGGCCATCAACCCGACCGTGTAAGTTGAAATATTTTGAAAACCGCCGGTGTTATCATTGGAAACACGCATATCATGGGTGTAAAAATAATGGGCCACGTCATCAAGATAGGTCGATCCATTGATATTTGTGGTATAGGTATAATCAACGCCATCCACCGTCAGGGTTCCCTGACCCGGGCCGCCGTCTCCGAATCCGTCGCTTGCATCTTGGTCATGGTCATCCTTTAAGGGATCCGGAATGGACTGGTTTGAATTGCTGGTGTCTTCAGAAGACAGTCCCGGGCTGACCACAATCACGAAATTTTTCAGACAGTAGTTGGTCGAGTCGACGCTGCCCGCAGCCGGCGAATCCAGGTAGCCACCCACGGTGGCAAGGCCCTCGGCCAGCGGAGAGTAGGTCACGGTGCCCATATTGTTGATGTTGTTTATATAATTGGGATCCAGAATGTTCTCTGCCGCCGTGGCGCCAAGGGTGGTCACCACGTCACCAAGGGGCTGAACGTTGGAAGACCCCTCGGATGTGCTGGTAAAATTATAAATCGAAAATTTGGCCTTATTCGACGAGAGTTTGCCGACCGCTAGCAGGGCTTGCTTGGCATAATAAAAACGGCTCTTGTCCGGCAGTGGCGTTCCATCGTAGACCGGCTCAGTCACCCCATCCGCATTCAGATCCACCTCTGACGTATAAAAATACAACCAGTTCAGATAGTTTTTTGAGTAGCGAAACGTTCCGGCATTGTCTTTGATGCCGTCGGCATCTACCTCTGCTGAAGCTTCAGCAGGCAAATGAACCGTTTGTCCGTTAATTTCCCAACTGGAAGTCCTCTTGTCGGCAGATGGCAAGCCTTCCAAACGGATATCGGTATTCAACTCCAGGTTATCTTCAACAGGCACCAAATAATACTTACCCCCGGTAATATAAATCCCGTAACCGTTTTCATTGTAAAATCCGTTTCCGGAAGCGCCGTTGGGAATCACGTCGACCTGGGGGGCCTCATTGGGCGTGTAGTCGACGCTGCTGTCATAGTCGCCATGATTGACCGTATGCTTCATCTCGACACCATTATCGATCAGGATGACGATATTGGGGGGCATGTCATCCGCCGTTACGGCAAACATACACGTATCGGCGGCGTGTCCAAGGTGATACGGAAAAAACAAGCCCAAAAAAGCGGCGATCCAGGTGACTGCAATCATATATTTTGTTTTCATAATACCCATCTTCATAGCCGTTAATGGTTTTAAAAACCGATCCGGTAAAATCCGGCCTCAATTTCAGACTTTGAACTGCGCGGGCCCAATCCCGTGCTATTCATTCGATACCGATGCGAAACAAACTTGCCCACTTCAAATCCGGATCCCCGGGGAGGGATCGCGGAACCCAGGTATTCCACATCGCCATTAAAAGATTCCAAAGGCCCCATTGAAAATTTCTCCGCTGGATTATCATTGTCCGGAAAAGCGATAATCTCTCCAACAGTGACATTAGCTTCATGGTACAAATCAGAATGCTCGATCACATATGTTCTAGCGGTGTCAGCCGCATAAAATGACAGTTCATGAATTTGTTCGTTCGTCGCCGAGCGTTGCTCCGTAATCGCGTTATTTGTTCCCGCTGTCGCAATTACGGTAAGGATGGATAAAATCATGAGTACCACAACCATTAAATATCCATCTTCATTATTTACCTGCATATGCATGATTTCCTAACCTTCCCCCGTTTATATCTCAGGTATAATGTATTTAATTTTAACATCCCTTGCTTTTGGATTCGCACAGCGAACCGTCACAAATATGGTTTTGCTTTCGTTGCTTCCA
Source organism: Fidelibacterota bacterium (assembly GCA_030634675.1). Next base: position 2,885 of record DAOWAH010000131.1, on the reverse strand, counting down.
TCACCGTCAATATCTGACTCGGTGACAATCCAATTAACCGTGTACGCTCCCTGGACGACTTCGTGTGGGTTATCAGCCGGATTCAGATCAGCGTGTCCATAGCCTAAAACCATCAGCGCTTCTATCTGATTGACTGCCAGGGCGGTGGCTTCACCGGACATTCGAGCAGATGCATTGGTATTAATCGAGGTCACCTGCAGGGTTGCGACCGCGAGAACCCCGATAGAAAAAATCGCAATCACAATAAGCACTTCAACAAAGGTAAAGCCCCGGTCATCAACGGGGTGAGTTGTCTTGGCCAATTGGGTGTTCAACATAAGCTGGTGCCTTAATTGAATGCCAGATTACGGCATTCCACTTTTCGGGTTAATGTTCGGCTAACCGGTTCGTCGCGACCGGCTGGCTCCTCGATGGTTATTAAGACTTCAACGCTTCTGATATCTGCAAGTTTATCGTCCGGAACCCGCGCAGGGCTCAGACCATAATCGACCAAATCATTGTTTGCGGCATCAAGGTAAGCAAAATTTAGATTTGTAATATTGCTGACCAATACCGCAGGGTTTGGACTGGCTGCTGTCTCATATAATGTCTGCGTGATTTGATTACCCTGAAAATCATAGGTAACTTCTTCAAAATTGGTTTCGTCAACGATGCCGTTGAATTCACCACTGCCGCTGTCAATGCTGTCCAACGTGAAACGAATTTTGGTCTGAGAAGCATACTCAATTCCGAAAATATCCGTACCAATCGGATCCAGACCGGCAAGCCGTATATCCCGCGCCATCAGCCCGATCGCAGAGCGCAAATTTTGCTGCACGTTAGCCGCCACATTCTGGGTTGTGAAATTTTTATTGGTAATTGTAAACACACTATAAATGGCGGCCAATACAATCGACGAAACTGCCAGCGCCATTAAAAGCTCGATCAACGAAAACCCTGTTTTTGAATATAATGAGATGATCGGTTTGTTTCTTTTATTGTACATTGATATTCCCCAGGCGGTTTATCTTGATTTTCCGGTTGTTGCTGGCTTGGTTTACCTGTATTTCTTCCTCCGAAACAATTTCAAAAGGAATACCCCTGCCGTTAAATCGGATTTTATCGTTGACCGTCGGAAATCCGAGGCTGGCGGTATCGACAAATACTCCGGCCGGAAGGCTTCGATTCAGCACAATATCCTCACCGTTATTGGGATTCCAATCCTTATTATTATCCACAAATATGGTGTAGCTACCGCTATAGAATTCAATCACGACAACTGCATTCTCCCTTATGGCGCGTGTCTTGGCCATCTCGAGATCCGTGGTCATATTTGAGACCGCGCTTTGCAAGCGGGATGTTCGCCACCACTTTAGATAAGGCGGCAACGTTAACGCCGCAATTACGGATATAATTGCAATGGTCACTGCCAATTCATATGCTGTGAAACCTGAGTTTTTTCGCATCGGTTCTAAACTCCTGTTTAAATATGACCTTGTTCTTTCAAAACTTGTGCCATCTCGGTTGAATCGAGCAATTAGACGTGATCAAGCAAGCATCTTTTTAATTAATATTCTGTGAAATGAAATATAAACATTAATTTCAGTACATTATGATATTTACAAAGCCATACAATAAAAAATTGGAACCGCAAATCGATCGAGTTTATTTTAAATGTATTTTTAGACAGCGCTATAAAATAATTTTATAACTATTAAATCATTTTAAGTTATCTGGTTATCCAGAAAGAACCGGTGGCATTGAATCTGGAAGCCGATCCCACAGAGAATTTATCTAATGGCAACTTGGACTTTCCAGATAAGCGGTATATAGTGGTTGTCAAAAAAACGTTCCGGTATTCAAATGTTTTTTTCTACAACCGTACACGCTCTTATGCCCCAATTCCTTAATTCGGAACATTATTATGGAAAGCGGTATAAACGGCAAGGCACCGACTTTTAATTACACCTATGAAATTCGAATTACGGAATTGAAATTATATAAGATTGGGGAATGGGTATGATGAAGAAGGCGGTTTTTTATTTTGCGCGCGCATAATCAACGGCATTTTGCAGCATCCGAATGCCCACTGTCGGTCCGGAGTCCAAGGTTTGCCCCTGCCGTTTGGCTTTTTCAAGGTTGCGGGTCCAATCCGGATGATTGAACCAGTGGTTGTAGGCTTCCGGATGCGGCATCAGGCCAAAGATGCGCCCGGTGGAATCACAGATGCCGGCGACGTCCAACAAGGATCCATTCGGGTTGAAAGGAAAGCGGCCCTGGGCCAAGTTTCCGTCCGGATCGGCATATTGAAGCGCGATCTGATTATTTTCCAGCAAACGGGCAAGGGTATCGTCATCGGCATAGAACTTACCTTCTCCGTGGCGCACCGGAAACTCGGCCGTGTTGATCCCGCTGGTAAACACACAGGGCGATGCCGGATTGGTTTTTAAATAAACCCACTGATCTCTAAAATTGCCGCAATCATTGAATGTCAGCGCCACCGAGCGGCGGGTATAATCCTGGTTGAAGCCCGGCAACAGGCCGAGATTAACAAGGGCCTGAAATCCATTGCAAATGCCCAGAACCAGATTTCCCTGATCGACAAATTCAAGAACCCTTTCGCCGATATTGGTCTTGAGACGCACGGCCTGAACCACACCGGCGCCATGATCGTCGGCCCAGCTGAACCCGCCGATAAAAACCATGATCTGAAAATCCTGCAGGCGGGCATCTCCGTCAATCAGAGAATTAATATGGACGAACCGGGTTTTGGCCCCGGTCAGCTGAAAAGCATAGGCCGTCTCGTTGTCGCAGTTTAATCCAAAACCGGTCATAATCAGTACGTTGACGTTGCTCATAGTTAGGCTCCAGTGATTGCAGAGGTCAGAGGTCAGAAGACAGAGGTC
>DAOWAH010000009.1 GCA_030634675.1 Fidelibacterota bacterium | reverse complement strand
TTGCTATTTATTACAAACGTAATAATTCACAATGGTTTACAGAATCGCTGTACCGTAAAAGGATGCGCTTTAGTTTTAAAGACGGTGTGATCAAACTTGATCGCTCAAATTTTTGGGATTGGATAGAATTGGATGAAATTAAAATTGTAATATATTATTAACTCCTATAGACCATATTAGACTTTTAGAGCGCTTTAATAATCCACTCTAATTTGTGATTTTCCAGAGCCTAAACGCTGGTTTGGTATCTAACATGAATCGTCTAAAAGTTGAAGCATGAAAGTTGGTCTATAGGGAGGTATTAAACTCGAAATTCAGGGCGCAAAAGTGACTTAAACCAGTAAATATTTTGGTTAGACTTGGGTAACTCTTAACCGTAAATTTGCCAGCGCTATTTTCAGGAATATTATTATCCGGGACAGGCAGCTTCGTTATGTCCCGAATTGGTAGCTGCTGATTGGGAACCGCTAATTCGTAATGCATAATTGATAATTCACTCCGGGGCCGTAGCTCAGTTGGGAGAGCGCTAGAATCGCACTCTAGAGGTCGAGGGTTCGACCCCCTTCGGCTCCACATTTTTTAAGAAGATAGAAAGCGTTAATTGATATTGTGGTCGTGCTAGACGGGGAGGTAGCGGTGCCCTGTAACCTGCAACCCGCTATAGCAGGGTTTAATTCCAAAGTACGGCCGGTGCTGTGTTCAACTATCTCAGTAAGTAACGTTGAAACTTCAAGCTGTTACAATGGTTTTTTACTGAACCCCGTCAGGCCTGGGAAGGAGCAGCGGTAGGTGATAAATTCATTAGGTAGCGGTCTGCTGAAGTGGAGTTAACTGTTGCGATCAGGTGAATATCCAGATCGGTCCAACAATGGTGCACGACTGCATTATTTTCAAAGAATACAGGCACTGATGGCATATCAGGTTTTAGCTCTAAAATGGCGGCCGAAGACATTTGAAGATGTTGTTGGTCAGGTACATGTTACCGATACACTGGTTAATGCGTTTAAGAAAGAACGTATTGCTCAAGCCTATCTTTTCACCGGACCGCGCGGGGTGGGTAAGACAACAACGGCACGTATCGTTGCTGCCGCTCTAAATTGTAAGAATGATCAGACCGGAAAACCCTGTAACCGATGTAGTAATTGTCTGGAGATTGCTGATAGCCGGAATATGGATGTTTTGGAAATTGACGGAGCTTCCAACCGGGGCATTGAAGAAATTCGTAATTTACGTGAAATGATCAAATATGCACCGATCAATTCACCCTATAAAATATTTATTATTGATGAAGTTCACATGCTTACCGGCCCGGCCTTTAATGCTTTATTGAAAACGTTGGAAGAACCGCCCGAACACGGAAAATTCATCCTCGCTACTACTGATATTCACAAAGTGCCATTGACAATCATTTCACGCTGCCAGCGCTATGATTTTAACCGCATCACAGTTAAGACTATCAGTGCCAGACTCTTAGAGGTTCTTAAAGATGAAGATATCGCTTATGAGATTGACTCGATTCAGGCTCTGGCACGGAAAGCCGACGGCAGTATGCGCGATGGGTTAAGTTTTCTGGATCAGGTTATAGCCTATTGCGGAGATAAAATCACTTATGATGCTACGATCAAAATTCTGGGAATTATTCCATTCGATTTGCATTTTGGTTTGTCTTCCGCTATCCACTCCGGGAATGCCGCTGATGCTTTAAAATTGCTTGACGATATTCAGTCATCGGGAACGCCGGTGGCGGATTTTGTTAATGGTTTCAGCCAACATATCAGGAATTTATTATATACATCGTTGCCGGAGGGTAAGCAGGTATTGGAGCTGAGCGATGAATTGAACCAACGCTATGAGGACGATGCTCCCAAGTGGGATCGAAGGGATTTATTACGGATTGCAAATCTGCTGCTGGAGTTGGAGACGAAGCTGCGCCATGCTAATCACCCCTTCCTGTTATTAGAAGTATTAATTTTAAAATTGTTGGAAATGGATGCATCGGTATCCCTGGACGAGGTTTTAAAACAATTACCGGTATCCTATCCAGGAAAATTATCGACCAAAATTCCTGAGCCAGCAGGACCGAAACCGACTTCGTCCCGTCCTCCAACAGAACAGCTTCCAATTGTACCAAAAGAGCAGCAGGCGGTTGAAAAACCGCTACGGCAGGTGACTGCCCAACACAATGATGATCAAAAAGTACCAACTATACTATCTGAACCGGTTAGACAACCGGTAAAAGCTATGTTTACAATTGAGACAATTCAGGGGGAATGGAGTGCCATTCTTTCGGAAATAAATCAAAACAGTATCTCAGTAGGAAATATTTTGGAACAAAGCCGTATTATTAAGATTGAGAATAATCTAATAACTATTGGCGTAAACGGTCAATCTAGATTTAACATAGATAGGGTTGACAAGAAAAAAGATCAAATTGAATCGATAATCAGCAGGTACGTCAAAACAGCAGTACGAATTAAATTTGTTAAAATTGATAGCGCGGAATCACCTGGTCTCTTACCGGAAGTTAATAGCAAAGAGCCTGAAGCGCCTCCTGGAAGTTCGGAAGGAATTGATAATCGTGAAGCAGTGGTTGACCGAATTATAGAATTATTTGATGGTGAGCAAATTAGATAGGAGCAAAGATGATTAATAAAGGAAATATGACTAACATTTTAAAACAGGCTCAGGAGATTCAAAAACGAATTGAATCAGTTCAGAATGAATTGGAAGACCTGATTGTAGATGCAGAAGTCGGGGGCGGTTTAATAAAAGTACAAGTTAATGGGAAACAGGAATTATTGGAATTAAAAATTCGGCCTGAAGCTCTGGAAGAAGATGTTGAGATGCTGGAAGACCTGATTATTTCTGCTGTCAATATGGGACTCAAAAAATCACAGGAAGAATCACAAAACCGTATGACTTCGGTTACCGGCGGAATGCTGGGGGGATTAAAAATACCAGGTATGTGATCGATGGGGTTTATTCCTGACAGCATCAATCGCCTGATTGAGCAATTTGCAAAATTTCCGGGTATTGGTCGAAAGACGGCTCGTAGAATGGCTTTCCACCTGTTGAACGCCTCTGATGAAACAGCGGTCCAATTGGCTCAGGCCATATTGGATATGAAAACAAAAATCAGGTTTTGCGATATCTGTGGTGGTATCACCGAAGAAGAAACCTGCGAAATTTGCTTAGATTCCAAGCGGAATAGAAATCTGATTTGCGTTGTTGAAGAAGCGGCTGATATTTATGCTTTTGAAAGAACTAATAGTTTTTACGGCCTTTATCATGTATTGGGTGGTGTGCTATCACCATTAGATGGCATAGGACCTGACGATCTGAATATTGATTCACTATTGCCCCGTATTAATCATGACAGTGAAATCATAGTAGCCACCAATCCCAGTGTGGAAGGCGAGACGACTGCATTATATCTTGCAAAATTGTTAAATTCACGCGGAGTCATTGTTACCCGATTGGCTCGCGGGCTTCCGGTTGGCAGTGATCTGGAATACACTGATGATGCCACTTTAATCAGAGCGATAGAGGGAAGAACCTCGTTATGACGATAATAAACTTACCAAATACTCTTACAATCGGGCGCATATTAATGACACCGTTTTTCATAATTTGTTTGTTTTATGACCATCCCTGGGCTAAGTCATGGGCGCTATTCATTTTTGTAGTTGCTTCGATTACCGATGCTTATGATGGCTACCTGGCGCGAAAAAATGATCAAGTAACGGAGACCGGTAAGTTTCTGGATCCTCTGGCTGATAAAATCCTGGTTTCTTCCGCTTTTATATCTTTTGCTGTGATGGGTGTGGTGGAATACTGGATGGTTGCCCTGATCATTTTCCGCGATCTGTTTGTTACTGGATTGCGTATCGTCATGTCCCATAAGGGATTTATCATGATTACCAGTAAAATCGCCAAGACCAAAACCGTTATCCAGATTAGTATCATTATTTTTATCTTGCTATTTCTGGGCCTAAAGGCTTTGAATCTGGAACCACTGAAATTTATCCTGCACCTGATAGTTCAATATCATTTCATCTATGTTGTCACCCTGATAACGACTATCTTTACGGTGATAACCGGTATCGCATATCTCACGACCAACCGGGGTGCTATTAAACAATTTCTAACTGCTAATCAGTGAAAAATACCCATCTGGCTGAGTGGCTTGCCACCGTCGGAAAAATCGGCCGGATTCCCGGTGCCCCGGGGACCTGGGGCAGTCTAACAGCCGTTCTGGTTTGGTTGCTTCTTCCAGCGTCTGTAATTGTCTTGCCAATATTTTTTACCATGATAATTCTACTAACTGTGATTGGTGTACGGACTTCTACTATTATAGAAGACCACTATCAGCAAAACGATCCTGATTATATTGTCATCGATGAATGGGTCGGACAGTGGGTTGCCCTCTGTGCGCTTCCACAAACCTGGACAGCAGGTTTGATTGCGTTTGTACTTTTCAGAATTTTTGATATTGTTAAACCATGGCCAATCAACAGACTACAAAAATTACCAAAAGGCTGGGGAATAATGACAGATGACTTGGCAGCCGGTCTGTTTGCGGTGGGAATTTCACATATTATATTCTTTTACTGGTTATGAACGTCGGAATTATTACTGTCGGTAATGAGTTGTTGACCGGCTTTATTGATGATACCAATGCAGCCTGGCTTGGTCGAGAATTGACCCGGATCGGGTTGGCGCCCGTCTGGCATTTGACTATCGGAGATCAGGCTGGTGCTATTCAATCAGCCCTGGAATCGATTCCGGATAATACAGATGAGGTGATTTTCACCGGTGGTTTGGGTCCTACTCATGATGATATTACATTGCGCACAATCTCTGATTATTACAATATTAACCTGGAATTTGATGAACTTTACTGGCAGGAATTACGAACGCGATTCAAACGGGCCGGTCGCGTGATTCCCGAGATTAACAGAAATCAGGCTGTATTACCGCAAGGACAGACAATCATTCCTAATCCGATTGGGTCCGCCCGGGGAGCTATTATAACCAAGGCTCAAAAACGCCTTTTTATTCTACCCGGCGTACCACCCGAAATGAAAGCCATGTATTCCGAATCAGTTTTACCGCTTATCAAACCGGCTCTACCGTCGGCAACCGTGGAGGTAATCAGGACAACCGGGATTATGGAATCGGCCTTGGCGGAAAAAATGAGTCAGATTCATAACCAATTTCCCACAGTAACCATGGCCTACCTGCCCCGCATTACCGGAGTTGATATACGATTGATCGGTTCTGATTACGAAGCTGTAAATAAACTCAAATCTCATATTCAAGCCTTAGTTGGTAAATATATTTATGGTTATGGTGCCACCGGTCTGGAGGAAGTTGTCGGCAAAATACTAACAGACCGGGGTTTAACCATTGCCACTGCAGAATCCTGTACCGGTGGATTGATTGGTCATCGACTGACCGAGGTACCAGGCAGTTCAGACTATCTGCTGGGTGGTATAATTGCCTACAGCAATGCTGTAAAATCTGAAATTTTAGGAGTGAAAGAAGAAACACTAATTAAGTTTGGTGCCGTAAGCGAAGAAACGGCCATTGAAATGGCAGTGGGTGTAAGGAATTGCCTGAACTCCGATATTGGTGTTTCTACTACCGGAATAGCCGGTCCCGGTGGAGGAACTGCCACCAAACCGGTAGGCCTGGTATTTTGTGGATTCGCATCCGATCAAGGCGTTGGCGTTCGTAAATTTTATTTTCATTTCAATCGCAAGATGAATAAACGTCTTAGTAGCCAAGTTGCCTTAAATATGATTAGACTTGAGCTGGAAAATGCCTGAGAGACTGCTTAGAACATTCATTGCCCTTTCGGTACCAAACCAGGTCCGAACTGTTCAAGACATGCTGAAAACCACGATCGAAGCGCAGCGGAAAGTCCTGAAATGGGTTCATCCGAATTCAATCCACGTGACTGTAAAATTTAATGGACCAACTCCTGAGGATCTGATTCATAAACTAAATGACCGTCTGAATAATATGGTTACTCAATTCCAGCCGATTAAAATGCAAATCACCGGCACCGGTTGTTTCCCGACTCCCAGCCGACCACGCGTTTTGTGGTTGGGGCTGGAAGGTGATCTAAAAAAATTATTTGTTTTAGTTCAGCAAGTTCACCGTGTTATGGAAAAATTCGGTTTCCCGGATGAAAGTGAACGTTTTAAACCCCATGTTACCATTGCCCGCATTAGATATCCTCAGAAACATACCCCTGATATAAGTTCGTTTCTTCAGACCGAATATGAAAATATTCCTTTAGTCACTGACCGTATACATTTGATTTCCAGTGAATTATTACCGGGTGGCCCAGTATATACCAATTTGGGAACCCATTATTTTTCATCACCATCCAATAAGGAGTGATTTATGGCTACAATAGATAAAAAAGCACGTGCCTTGGAATTAGCCATCAGCCAGGTGGACCGGCAATTTGGTAAAGGATCGATTATGCGTTTGGGGAGTGATAACCCCCGAATTATGGAAAATGTAATCTCAACCGGTTGTATGTCACTTGATATTGCACTTGGCGTAGGTGGTGTCCCCCGGGGAAGAATAGTAGAAATATTTGGTCCCGAAGCGGGTGGTAAAACAACATTGGGTTTGCACATCATTGCGGAAGCACAGAAAACCGGTGGGTACGCGGCTTTTATTGACGCAGAACATGCCCTTGATCCGGAATATTCGAAAAATTTGGGTGTGGACACCGAGCAATTACTGATCTCCCAGCCCGATACCGGTGAGCAGGCTTTGGAAATCACCGAGACCCTGGTGCGTAGTGGAGCGCTGGATGTGATTGTCATCGATTCGGTGGCGGCCCTGGTACCTCGTGCTGAACTGGAAGGTGATATGGGCGATTCTTTTATAGGCTTGCAAGCCCGACTGATGTCCCAGGCCTTACGGAAACTCACCGGAACAGTTCATAAATCCAATACCTGTGTCATTTTCATCAACCAGATTCGCGAAAAAATCGGTGTAATGTTTGGCAATCCTGAAACGACATCCGGTGGACGTGCACTGAAATTCTATACATCGATCCGAATGGACATCCGCAGGATCACTTCCATCATGGACGGCGGTGAAAGTGTTGGTAACCGGGTGCGTGTGAAAGTAGTCAAAAACAAGGTAGCCCCGCCATTCAAGAAAAGCGAGTTTGACATCATGTTTGGTCATGGAATTTCTTATGAAGGTGATATCATTGATTTGGCTCTTAAAGGCGATATCGTTCAAAAAACCGGTTCCTGGTATTCATTTGGTGATGAAAGGATCGGTCAAGGTCGCGAAAACGCCAAGAACTACCTGTGTGATAATGCCGATACAATGGCTAAAATAATTTCACAGGTAAAAGCGTTCATGGGTCTGGAAGAGGAAACCGAAGATCAACCCGAAAACTAAAGTTACCAATGTTAAGGAACAGCGCCGTAGGTCCGACCGGCGTACAATATTTTTAGCAGACGGACGCGTTTTTGGTATCCCCGGAGACGTTTTTCTTGCCCATCCGGTGCATCCCGGAGACCTCCTGGAAGAAAAGGAGATCGCTGAATTATTAGAAAAAAGTGATCAACAGAAATTAAAGGATTCGGCCCTTAATTTGTTAAGTTACCGGGTTCGGAGCAGGGCCGAACTGAAGCGACGGTTAATTGATAAGGGCTGGATCATAGCCGAAATCGATCCGCTTCTGGATTATTTGGAATCTAAAGGTTATCTTAACGATCTGGAATTTGCCCGTACGTTTACCAGCGATAAAATAAAATTAAAGCATTTAGGTCCTTTCGCCATTTCGGCCGAGCTGATGCGTTTCCAGGTGGATAAAACGATTATCAAACAGGTAGTCCAAGAATTTTACCCGGAGGGCTCTGAAATAAAACTGATCGGTGAATTATTGGATAAAAAAAATTTGGCTATAAACGAATCGGATAAAAAACAGCAAAAGAAAATAATTGATTTCCTGACCCGCAAAGGCTTTGCTTGGGAGCACATTAGGACTGTTATGTACGAAAGAAAATTAATCAAATAACTAATGCATTTTAATGAGAACTGGGATGGGTAAAAAAACCAGACACGATAGATTGACTGATCACGAACAGGAATATCTGCGTAAATCCTTAGGGAGAATTCCGACAGAATATGAACGAACCACGATTACCTGTTTGTGGCATGAATTTTATCGTCGTTTTCCTTATCAGGATATAATCAATCGTGCCCGAACCGTTCAGGATGATGCACTACTGGCTGATGAATACGGTGCTAAGCCGGAGAACGGATTGGTTATCGAGATTACCGGGAATAATACTGAGAAGGATCTTCCGCTGGCTTTTCACGCCTTGATTCAGAAAATACTGCTAAAAAGGTGCTTACCGCGGGTGGTAATTATTAGCGGAAGTCTACTGAATCACGAAACGCCAGTATTTGACAAAATTGCCAGAAAATTGCAACGGCAGGCCAAGGACTTAGATCTGCAGATTCTGCCTCGCAGAACCTATTTGTCTGGCAATGCAGCGTTTGCGGATTTAATGGTGCTTGGTATTCCGGTTAAACCGGTTTCGGAACTGACCAATCCCAGTCAGGGTATTCTGGTAGCGGTTAATGTTGACCTTGATTCGCACGTCCCTAATAATCGAATACAAAACCTCCGTAATAATATAATAAAAACACTGCAGCTGTTAATATCCAAACCCTGGATTATCAGAATGACCGACTCGACTGCCCAAAATTGTGCCAACGATGTTGTTGATTTTCTGATAGCGAATCAAGTTGGAATTGATATCCGGATTAGTTCGCCGCCGGATACTAAAAATTCGGATCCATTGAACAATATTAACCGGTTATTTCTGGTTCAAATTCAGAATGGCTATGAAGAAGAATTACAGCTACTGTTAAATGAATTTGGTTTGACCTACAATATTATTGGCCGGATAAAGGAAGTTCCGGATTATACAATCACAGCGAGCAACGAGATTCTGGTCCATATCCCGGCTGGCCTTTTTGATCCGGACGTCAGCTTAATTGAGGAATACTCGACCTTATATCCTCCGGAAGAAAGTGAAAGGCAAACCACGGAAGAACCGGTAATTTCTGAAAAAAGCAACTACAATTCACAACTACTCAAATTGCTGCCGTTTGTGGGTAATGGAAATGCCAGGCAATATGGAGCATACTGTCAGAGAATAGTTCTGGAAGAACCCTATCTAACCGATATCGGGCAGAATCACCGCCTGTCAATTATTAATCAACAGCAAGCCGCGCAGATACTGGTAACGGAATCAGCCCGGCGGATGGCCTGTGCCGGCGGACGTCCCCGGCAGATAATTGCTCATGTGCAGAGTCACCAAGACCAGGATCCGGACTATTTATTAAACTTCAACCAGGTAGTAAAAGGGATCACCAATGCCTGTAACAAACTTGGCTTGCAACTGACAGGTATTTATTCGGATAAAGTAACTGCTGTTCAGCATAGCTCCCCGAGTATCGGCATTGTCGGTACTGTTAGTCCCCGACAGGAGCCGGTTACATTCACCTTTAAGGACGAAGGTGATTTCATTACCATGCTCGGTAGTTTGCGCGGCGAGTTGGGTGGTTCGCAATATATGCAGCACATTCACAATTCTACCGCTGGCAGTTTTCCATCATTGGACTTTGGCATGGAACGACGTTTACAAGAGACCGTCATCCGGGGAATCGAAGGGAATTTTATTAGGTCAGCTTTCAGCATTGGGTCCGGTGGTCTGTCGGCGGCGATCGCGACCAGTCTCATCTATGCCCAGGAAGGTCTCGGTGCCCGGATCCACCTGTCACGGAAATTGCTACCCGCCGAGCTGTTGTTTGGCGAATCACAGGGGGTGGTATTGATCACCTTGGATGAAAATGATCTGATGGAATTTGAACGAATCTGTATGAATGTTGGCGTACCATCGACTACAATCGGTCGGGTCACTGAGGATGGTAAATTTACCTTCAATGATTTGATTAATCTACCGGTGGCAAAGATCCGGGCTAATATTCCACGGTTAGATCAGGTTAATTAATAAAATTGAATCTAAACTAGTGTCATGCCAATTTAAAACAACGGTAAAAGAGAGTCTGATAAACACTTTGTAGAGAATAATTCAGAAACCCTGAAAGGGTGATAAGATTATAATGAAAATGTGTAAAGTGAAAAACCCCAAAGGGGTGGTATAGAAAGGATAAGAATCATGGCGGGAACATTCACACAAATCTATATCCAAAGTATATTTGCTGTTAAGGGTAGAAACAATTTATTGCGAAAACCTTGGTGCGATGATGTATTCAAATACATATCCGGTATCATAAAAAATAAAGGCCATAAACCCATCATTGTTAATGGCATAGGTGATCACGTCCATGCATTTATCGGATTAAAACCCGCAATGTCTATTTCTGATTTATTGCGGGATGTGAAGAACAACAGCAGCAATTTTATTAACGATAATCCTTGAAGTAGGGGCAAATTTTCCTGGCAAAAGGGATATGGGGCATTTTCTTATGGGCATTCCCAGATTGAAATGATTTACAATTATATAAAAAACCAGGAGGAACACCATCGTAAAAGGACATTTCGGGAAGAGTATATAGAATTTCTCGATAAATTTGATATACCACATAAAGAGCAATTTTTATTTGAATGGTTGAAGTAACATCATATCACCCCTTCGGGGTTTTATTCATTTGGGTGATCATGAGTTATAGTCATTTCATCCCTTCGGGATTGGGAATGATTTTAGGTTCAACACCGTTTAAAAAGACTCATTTGAAAATTGATCAAATAAACAGAGTCGGATAATTGATAGGATAAAACCGCTAAAGTTGACTGGACACTACAATAAATGGACAGAATGACCGATCAAGACATTTTTTCCAATCGACGGCTCCTGCTGCTGAGTAATTCCACTAATTTTGGGGAATCATATCTGGCATACCCCGAATCGGCCATTAAAGCATTTTTAGGTTCGGTCGTAAAGACAATCGCATTCATCCCGTTTGCCGGTGTGACTATTTCCTATGCTGACTATGCCCGGAAGGTAGCAGAACGCTTTCTGGAATTGGGGTTTGAAGTACTGTCCCTGCATAACAGGCCTGATAAAATTGAGACTCTGCGAGCAGTCGATGCCATTATGATCGGGGGCGGGAACACCTTTCATTTGCTTGCGGAATTATATCGCTATCAATTGCTAAACCCAATCCGGGAAATGATCGCGAAGGGAAAACCCTATATCGGCTGGAGTGCCGGATCTAATGTAGCATGTCCAACGATCATGACCACCAACGATATGCCCATCATCGAACCTCCCTCGTTAAATGCTTTAGGTTTGATCCCATTTCAGCTCAATCCCCATTTTATCGATGCCAAACCGGAAGGACACACCGGTGAGTCCCGCACTGACCGTTTGAATGAATTTATTACCGTTAATCGGGATACCCCGGTAGTCGGTCTGTATGAAGGCAGTATTTTACGGTTCGAAGGTCACGACATAACTGTTATTGGTGATAGACCAGTGAAAATATTCAAGTATGGCCAGGAGGTTCGGGAAATACTCACAGGTGAACAATTACGGAATATTTAAGTAAATATTAGGACTATTTAGAAATTCTTCAAATCCATGGTAAAGAATAATACAGATATCACCATTTATAAGCCTGCGAGGGGTGCTCCGTCCCTTGAAGTACAATTAACTGAAGATACAGTTTGGCTTTCGTAGCCATTGTTGTGTACTCTATTTGGAAGAGATAACCGAACAATTTCTGAACACATTAATAATATTTCCGGAAATTCCGGACGGTTCAACTTGAATCCTTGAGCAGTAATAACACTTATCACTTTGATGAGAACAGTTGTCCTAACCGTCATGGACACTTGAAGTGTCCGTGACGGTTTTTAGTACAAACGGGATAAGAAATCTACATTATCTTTGCAGTGATGGAAAATCGGGGACTTTGGTTGGCAAGCTGAATGGCTTAATCGTGGTTTCTGCCAGATACCCTGGTTGAATTTTCGATTTGTACTGCAGCGATATTTTTAAGTAGCTGACTATGCAAGCGGCCGTTGGAAGCCAACATCTGGTTATCATAAATAGAATATTTTTCACCATCCATCCGGCTGATTTTACCACCCGCTTCTTTCACCAACAGAATCCCGGCAGCCACATCCCAGGGATTAAGATTGAATTCCCAGAAGCCGTCTACTTTTCCGCTGGCAACATGGGCAAAATCAATCGCTGCTGCGCCGAGACGGCGTACACCCTGGGTAATGTCGGTAAAATGCTTAAACAGCTCCATATTGGCCTGCCAGGCGGCATCGTGCACATAACCAAAGCCGGTTACTAACAGGGATTTTCCCAATTCGGACACGTTTGAAACCGAGATTGGTTGGTTATCACAAAAAGCGCCCTGTTCGCGGATCGCATGATATACATGATTCGCCGGTAATTCCACTATTACTCCGCAAACAAGGTTCTCCTGATAAGTTATTCCGATGGAAACGGCGTAGGAGGGATAGCCATGCACAAAATTTGTGGTTCCATCTAACGGATCAATTAACCATACGTAGTCGGACTTATTCTGGGTTCTACCGCTTTCCTCGGCCAGAATCTGGTGGTCCGAGAATTGCCTTTTGATGATACCGGTGATAACCGCTTCTGATTCACGATCGGTAGCGGTGACCAGATCGGTGGCGCCTTTGTAGTCGATTTGTTTTGGCTGATCCGCTGCTAAATTAATTATGTCACGAGCCGCAAGTGCTGCTTCTAATGCTACTGCAAACAGGTCGCTAAACTGAACCGGACCTTCATTTTTCATGGAAGCTTGATTTAACATAGGGTTTGTGATCCACGGCGAAATACTCTTTAGTCATTTTACGCAGGGCGCCGGAAAGCAGAATAATTGAGATCAGATTGGGGAAGGTCATGAATCCCAACGCGGCGTCACCAAAAGCCCAGGCAGCCTCCAGCGGTACGATCGCGCCGATGAAAACGAATAAAACAAACACCCAGCGATAGGGCAGGATAGCCTTATTGCCGAACAGATATTCGGATGCCCGGTCACCGTAAAACGACCAACTTATGGCGGTTGAAATTGCAAACAGAAGTACCGAGATGGTAACAATTTTATCGCCACCGGCAAATAACCAGCTCAAACCGTCCTTGAAAGCCAGGGATGTCAACAGACTGCCATTGAGCAATTCGGTGGTGAAGTTCGGATCGATCCGATTTACATAAAAAGCGGTATGTTGCCAGGCGCCGGTGGTGAGGATAACTAATCCTGTCAAGGTGCAAATCACGATTGTATCGATGAATGGACCCAGCATTGCTACCGAACCTTCGCGGATCGGGTATTTAGTCTTTGCGGTGGAGTGGGCGATGGCGGCACTGCCCTGGCCGGCCTCGTTGGAGTACAGGCCGCGCTTGATACCCCACAGGAGCGTATTCATAAAAACCAGAAAACTGCCCCCAGCGATGCCGGCAATTTCCGCTGGTGGATTGAAAGCCCAGCGGAAGATCATCGAAAAACTTTCCCCCAGCATTGGGAGGTGAGACAGGACAATCAACAGGGTTGCACTGACATAGATCAAAGCCATCACCGGAGCGAGCACACCGGTTACATGTCCAATACGTCGGATACCGCCAATAATAACCAACGCTACCAATGTTGCCATGACCAGACCGTTAATAACCTGCTGAACTGACAGGGAATAATTCTCAAACAGTTGATGCTTGATTGTCAGGAAATGGCTGGTTCCCACAATTTGAGCCACCTCGGAATAAATCTGATCAGATACGGTAAATGATTGAACCGCGTTCCCGGTAGCAAATGAGCAGATGATTGCAAAAGCAGCGAAGGCAACCGCCAGCCAGCGCCAGTTTTTGCCGAGACCGTGTTCAATCGTATACATCGGTCCGCCGGCAGTGGCTCCATCCGGGCGAATTTCACGGTATTTCAGAGACAAGGAACATTCCGCATACTTCAAGGTCGTACCAAAGAATGCTGTAATCCACATCCAGAATATCGCTCCGGGACCGCCATAATAGATGGCCGTAGCCACCCCGGCAATATTACCAATTCCAACCGTGGCCGATAAAGCGGTGGTCAGAGCCCGAAAATGGTTGAGGTCGCCTTCGTCTTCGGGGTTATCATAGATTCCCATAGTGACTTTTACACCATGCCAGAAATGTTTAATCTGGGGAAAACCAAGTTTCACTGTCACATAAACACCGGTTCCAACCAGTACGATGATCAAGAGGGGTATGGCGCCGATGGGTAGATCTGAGCTTGGTAGATTACGAATAAAATCGAAATTTCCGGGAAATGACCATACCGCATTATACGGTTCAATTCCGAAAATAATAAGGATGAGGAAAATAATTCCGAAGGCAATTAGACCCGCTTTGGCTCGATTCATGAACGATCCTCTTTGATTGTAAAATATAACGGGCAAGTTAATGGCGTAGACTTGTTACGACAAAATGGAATTTAATGAACATTCATTCCGGGAAAATTCATCTGGTATTTTCCCCATCAGCTTGTCCAATTTAGCAGGTGTATTTTTCGAATATATCTACGATTTATAAACGGGTACCAATGGTCTGGTTAGTCCTCTTGATGATCGGAGGAATTATTACCGCCGGCTTTATACCCAATACCATATGTGCTATCTTATTTTTGTTAGTTGCGTTGATTGGAGTGGTCGTGACTAACCGTGATAGCTGGCTGATTATGTTCTGGCTCATAACCATATTCAGTTTTGGCTGGCTGAACCATTCCATGAGTATCCATCAGTCAGGATTCCGGGCAGATCTGGCTCATCAGCTTGATCATGAAACCGTATCTTTCCAGGGTATCGTTCGAGCAGTCAATGATACTGATCGTGGAAAGCGCATCGAAATAGATAATTTGGCACTAAATGGTGATTTCATATCATATGCGGGACAAATGTCATATAATGTATATATTGATGAAAAAATAAGCATTGCTTTAAGTGATACTTTAAGTGGTGCCGGTAAATTTTATGCCCTTGAAGGTCCCCGTAATCCAGGCGCTTTTAATTTTCGATCATACTATCACCGCCAGGGAATCTATGGCAGAATTTATTCGGATGATAAGATACCAATTCACCTTGACCATAATATTGATCGGTCAGTCGGCCAATGGTTAGAACATCTTCGCAGCCAAATCAGGGAAATTTTCAATGTCAGAGTCGGCGGTCAACCGGCCGGTTTACTGCAGGCTTTAATTCTTGGTGATAAATCTGAGGTTGATCCTGAAGTTCGTACAGCTTTTGCCAATACGGGCGTAATTCATGTATTAGCGGTATCGGGGTTACATGTGGGCTATGTCCTGATTATACTGCTGGCTCTGACACGGATTCTACGCATTCCCTGGGGATGGGATCGTTTGGCAGTAATCATTGGGTTGGTTTTCTTCGTGGCCCTCACGGGCGGAAAGCCCAGTGTAATTCGAGCTGCCATTATGACCGGACTATACATATTGGCTCCCGTGGTCAATCGACCGGCAAACGTCTGGAATCTGATCGCAACGGCTGCTTTTTTAATTCTCATTATTAATCCGACATTTATCTATGACTTGGGCTTTTTATTAAGTTTTACAGCTGTCGTATCAATCATTTTCTTTTATAATTTATTTGAGCAAATTGTCCCGGAGCGGCTGCGTATAAGTAATATTCAAAATAAGTTTTTAAAATTTACCTGGGGATTGTTTCTGGTATCACTATCAGCCCAGATTGGCACTTTGCCATTTACGGTGTTATTCTTTCACCGTCTGCCGCTGATTTCGCTGGTGGCAAATGTCATTATTGTGCCCTTGATCGGTGTACTGGTCGCACTTGGATTTGCATTACTGTTTTTAAACTGGATTCCATTTATTGGTTATGCTATCGGAAATACACTGTGGTTTCTTGCAGAAATAATTATCCATTTGGCCAAGGAATTTTCCCGGTTGCCGTTTGCCGCAATTGATGTACCGAAACCGGATTTTATGGGTATTCTGATCTATTGTGCTTTCATATTGTCAATTTATTTACTGAGTCTGGCGGAGAAAAGGAAGTTGATAATAATTATCATTTTAACCGTATTTACCGGTGGGGTTTGGAATTGGGCTCTAGTACGTCCCGGATTAGAGGTAATAATTCTTGATGTAGGGCAGGGTGATGCGACGATTATCAAATTTGCTAATCAAAAAACGATGCTTATTGACGCTGGACTGGCATTTCGGAAAAAAGATATGGGAAAAAGTGTTGTAATTCCAACGGCCAAATACCTTGGTATCGACAAATTTGATTATGTCGTAATGACTCATCCGCACAATGACCATATCGGAGGAATCAGGACGGTTCTTGAAACTGTGCCCGTAGACACAGTGTGGGATACAACTGTTGACTATTCATCCCACACCTACCAATCGATTTTATCTACGATTTCACATTATGGCATTGCCTACCAGCACCCATTAAAAGGCGATATTTACAGGATTGATGATAATACGGCCATCCAAATATTTGCACCGGATTCAATCCTGATTCAGGATGAGCATAATCTGAATAACTGGAGCATTGTGTTCAAATTGATTTATGGGCAAACCTCATTTTTATTTACTGGAGATTTGGAATATGAAGGCGACCGCTTGCTAATGGCATTGGGAAAATGCTTAGATTCGGATGTGTTAAAAGTAGCTCACCACGGATCGATAACCGGAACCACGCCTGCATTCATCTCGGCCGTTAGACCGCAACAGGCTGTGGTTTCAGTTGGAAAGCGAAATAAATTTCAACATCCATCCCCGATTACTATTCGGCGTTTGGAAGGGGCCGGGGCTAATGTAATGCGTACTGATCTGCAGCAGGCGATCTGGATGCACTCCGATGGTTATCAAATTAAGGTGGTAGAATGGCAATAATTGCCGGTGTCGATGAAGCGGGACGGGGACCCCTGGCGGGTCCGGTTTGTGCTGCAGCAGTGATTTTACCGGAAAATCATACAATCAATGGATTGGCCGATTCCAAGAAACTAACTGCCCGTAAAAGGGAATATTTGGCTGATATTATTAAAGATCAGGCAATCGCGATAGGAATTGGCTGGGTAGCTGTGGCCGAGATTGACCGTATCAATATTTTACAGGCTACTTACAAAGCCATGCAAATCGCACTCGGTCGATTAAGTATTCAGCCGGATAAGGCGCTGATTGATGGATATGGTTTACCAACGCAAATAGTACCTAACGAAGGTATTATTGGCGGTGATGGGAAAGTGGATTGTATTAAAGCGGCTTCAATCATTGCCAAAGTAACCCGGGATCGTCATATGCGGGCTTTGGATATAGTCTTTCCCGAATATGGATTTGCCAGACACAAGGGCTACGGAACCAAACAACATCTGGAAGCATTAGCAGGACTGAAAGCAACGCCAATCCATCGTAAGAGTTACAAGCCGGTGGCTAAGCAGCTACCCACCATTTCCTGGCTCAAAGAGCAGCGACGAGTTGGCTGGTGGGGTGAACGCCTGGCCTGTTTGGAATTGATGAAGCAGGGGTTGACGATCCTTGCTACTAATGTAACCTGCAGCAATTATGGTGAGATTGACATTATTGCCGAGTCAGATGAAGAAATCATTTTTGTTGAAGTTAAGACAATTACAAAAACACAGCTTGGCACTCCGGAACAGAAGGTGGATCACAATAAATTAATCAAGTTACAACGCGCCATCAATTATTACCTGATGAAGACTGAAATTATCAAAGATATCAGGCTGGATGTATTTACGGTAATGCTCAGGAAAGGCGGACCACGGATAAAGCATTTTAAAGCAATCGGATTGGATTGATTGAAAATTTATTATTCCCCTACATTTTAGTAACAGTAAATTTAACACTATGAAAAATAAAGTTATTCGCGAAGTAAAATCGATTGTCATCATTATTATCATCGCCTTCACGCTAAAATCTACTATTATTGAAGCCTATATCGTACCTACGGGCAGTATGGAAGACACTATCATGACTGGTGATTTTCTAATCGGATCTAAATTTGTTTATGGAATGCGCACCCCGGATTGGATCGGAATTCCATATACTGATATTGGTTTCAGTTTACCCCACTTCCAGTTCCCCGTATTTCGGGAACCTCAGGCGGGAGACGTATTGATTTTTAAATACCCGCGTGATGTGTTTCAAAAATATGTAAAGCGGTGCGTTGCGGAACCAGGTGATACAATTAAAATTATTGCCAAACAATTATATGTCAATGATGAAGAATTCCAATTATCGCCCAATGGTAAATTAAAACCATATTCACTATCACCCGATGATATCCAACCCGATATCTTTCTGGGTACCCAAGGTAATCGTGATAATTTCAAGCCTTTGCGAATTCCCCGGAAAGGTGATGTTATTACTTTCAACGGTACTACCAACTGGAAGTATTTGATTCCAATCATGATCATGGACGGACATACCGTAACCATCGAAAATGATAATGTTCGCTATGAATTCACTATGTTTGAGCCGCTCGATGTTATTCGAAGGAAAAAACGAACACCACAACAGAAGATAATGAGTCAGTATTACCCCAATGGACAATTGCTGACTCCCTGGTCAAATCAACTTTCATATAATTCCAATCAAGTCAGTTTTTTACATATCGATGGTA
>DAOWAH010000167.1 GCA_030634675.1 Fidelibacterota bacterium | reverse complement strand
GACATAACCCTGGCCGGGGCGCGGCTCAATATTGATGTCAACGCCATCACTCAGCGGATGATGCGTCGGGGGGATATTCATCTCGATGAATTGTTACACCAGTCAGTTAATTGACGATCCAAGGGACGGGAGTATCGTCTGAACCATTACTATGTTTGTAACAATTGGCTGAAACCTGTATATCAGTCGATTAATTGACCACCCGGGGGCCTAAAATGGATGGAAATAGCATGGAGATTCTACCGAAGCATAATCTTAAAATTGGCGATATTTTAGTTATCAAGAATACTCAATGGAAAATAGCCGATGTTCGCAATGACATTGTATTTTTCTATCGGGAAGGCATCGATGGCAGCAGTCGCGTTCAAGAAGTTAATGAAGATGAATTAAATGAAATTTTACAGAAACAGCCCAGATAGATGAAAAAGGTACAGTTTATTTTTGGTATTCATAACCATCAGCCCGTTGGAAATTTTGATTATGTCTTTGAAGAAGCCTTTCAGAAAAGTTATCTTCCCTTCATCCAGGCTTTGGAGCGGCATCCGTCAATTGCAATGGCCTTGCATTTCAGCGGTTGTTTGCTGGAGTGGCTGGAGGAACACCATCGTGAATATCTGGATCAGGTTGCCCGCCTGGTCAAACGGGGTAATATTGAAATCATGGCGGCCGGATTTTATGAACCTATTCTGGCGATCATTCCCGATCATGATAAATTAGGCCAAATCCGGAAGTTAAGATCTTATATTGAGCAACGTTTTGGGTATCGTTCCCGTGGTGCTTGGCTTACCGAGCGGGTCTGGGAACCCCATTTGGCCAAGCCGATCCATGAAGCGGGAATTGAATATATAACTGTTGATGATTATCATTTTCTGGCCAGTGGCAAAGAACTGGATGATCTGACCGGCTATTTCAATACTGATGAGCAGGGTCATACTGTGGGTGTATTCCCTATCAGCCAGCGCCTGCGCTATGCCATGCCTTTCAAGGATCCGGAAGCGACGATCGATATCCTGAGGGATTATGCCACCGAAGATGGACAGAATGTTATTGTAATGGCCGATGACGGCGAAAAATTCGGTTTATGGCCAGAAACCCATGAATCCTGTTATGGCAAAAGCCTGTGGCTGGAACGTTTTTTCCAAGCCCTGGAAAATAACAGCAACTGGATAACCACGACCACTTTCAAAGACTATTACCGTGCGCACGCTCCCCGAGGATTGGTTTTCCTGCCTACGGTCAGCTATTTTGAAATGAGTGAATGGACGCTCCCTGCGGAACAGGGAAAACAATTTGCCAGTCTGGTAGATCGTTTTGGTAAAAATGGCACCATGGATAAAGTCAGGCCGTTTTTACGGGGAGGAACCTGGCGCAATTTCCAGTCTCTTTACGATGAATCCAACTGGATGCAGAAGCGTATGATCCAAGTATCCTATCGGCTGGATTCTGCCGCCCAGGCCGGTATTATTAATGGGACTGATTTAATCAACGCCCGCGACGATCTCTGGCGTGCTCAGTGCAATTGTGCTTACTGGCACGGTGTGTTTGGTGGGCTGTATCTACCCCATTTGCGCCATGCCATCTATACTCATCTGTTTGCTTCCGAAAAAGTCCTGGATCGGTTGCTTCCCCCTGATTGTCAACCGATTGATATCGATAAAGATGGCTCCACTGAATATTGCCTGCAATCAGAAACACTGAAAATTATTGTTAGCACGGCCGGTGGTGCATTAAAAGAACTTGATATACTACCGCGGGATTTCAATCTTCTAAATACGATGCGGCGTTATAGCGAAGCATATCACTCCAAGGTGTTAAATGTTCAAGCGGAAGAAACTGCATCCGGGTCGATCCATGGCTTGGTTCAGGCCAAGGAGGAAGGGCTGGAAAAATATTTGCAGATTGACCATTGGCCCCGGCGGATGTTACAAGATCACTTCTTTGAACGTGGTAAAACAGCCGCTGAGTTGCACCGGGAGCTGCCGGAGCAGGGTAATCTGTTAGGTCAAAACTATCAGATTAGGCAGAAAGAAGGACTGACAATCACCGGTCAGGGGCAGGCTTTTGGTATTCCGGTGGCAATCAGTAAAAACCTGGTTTTGCAGGGTAATCAACTCAGCGTCGGATTGACGATCACAAATCAAGGTAAATCCAGGCTCATCGGGACCTATGCCAATGAATTGAATTTTGCTCTTTTAGGTGGGCATACACCGGATCGCTATTATTTATTCAATGACGTCAGGCCAGCCGATGCTTATTTGGACGGTATACATGATCGGAATGGAATGACAGTGCTGGCGATTGTCAATGAATGGGATCGCTTCAAAGTGAACCTTTCATTTGACAAAGCAGCCGACCTTTGGTGTTTCCCGGTTGAAACAGTATCTATGTCGGAAGCGGGATTTGAGCGCATATATCAAAGTTCGGCAGTTTTGCCACATTGGAATCTGGACCTGGTACCGGGTGCCATTATGAAAATCAACTTTTCACTCACGATTGAATTGACAGACTAAAAACTCACTTAAGGAACCTATGTACAAAATAGCATATTTCAGCGCCGAGATCGGAATTTCAGCCGGACTACCAACCTACAGTGGTGGACTGGGGGTTCTGGCCGGAGATCACATTAAAGCTGCCGCCGATGCCGAAATTCCCCTGTGTGCCGTGACTCTTTTATACAAAGAAGGCTATTTCAAGCAGAGGATTGACGAGGATGGCAACCAGAGTGAAACCTATCCCCGTTTCGATCCTGATCCGGTAATGAAAAAATTGCCGGTTGAATTTATTCTTCCGCTGCAGGGACATAATGTCAGAATTCAGGCCTGGCAATATACCTATAGCGGTCTAACCGGACACACAATCCCGATCTATTTACTCGATACCGATATAGAGGGAAACCGCCAGGATGACCGGAATATCACCCTGCGGCTTTATTCCGGTGACAAGAACCACCGCATTCTCCAGGAGGCGATTCTGGGATTTGGTGGAATCCGTCTGCTGGAAACGCTGGGAATCAGGGACATTGAGACTTATCATATGAACGAAGGTCATTGTTCCTTCCTGACCCTGGAATTACTACGGAAATATCACGGCCGGGAAGCAGATGTTCGTAAACGGTGCGTTTTTACCACCCACACGCCCGTTCCCGCGGGACATGATCATTTTGCCATGGAGCGTTGTAAGAATCTGCTGGATGGATTGATTCCCAATGACCTGCGGTTACCATCACTGGTACAGAATAGCCGTTTACACATGACTGAGCTGGGACTTTACTTCAGCAGGTCGACCAATGGCGTTTCCAAATTACACGGCAGCGTTGCGCGGGAGCAATTCCCCGATTTCAAGATCGGAAATATAACCAACGGTGTCTATCATAACTATTGGGTTGGGAAACCTTTCCGTGAGCTATATGACCGGATTTTTCCGGACTGGAGGCTGAATCCAGAACAGTTGTTACGCATCGATGAAGTCAGTGATGACGATCTCCTGACCGCCCATCGGTCTCAAAAACATTTTTTATTAGGCTATGCCAATTCCCAGTTACAGAAGGCCCTCTCGCGGGATGTTCTGACAATTGGATTTGCTCGCCGGGCGGCGGCCTATAAACGGGCACGGCTGATTTTCCGCGATCTGGATCGCCTGGTTGAAATCGGCCAAGGCAAAATCCAGATTATCTTTGCCGGGAAAGCCCACCCCAAAGATGACCAAGGTAAAGATATTCTAAAAGATATTGTTGTCCAGGCCAATAAGTTATTTGGCAGAGTGAAGATTGTTTTCCTCGAAAATTATAATATGTGGTTGGGACGGCTGATAACCTCCGGGGTGGATGTTTGGCTCAATACGCCCCTACGCCCCCATGAAGCTTCCGGTACCAGTGGGATGAAAGCCACATTAAACGGTATCCCCAACCTTTCGATTCTGGATGGTTGGTGGGCCGAAGCCTGCCGCGATGGCGTCAACGGCTGGGCAATTGGAACTAATGAGAATTCTGATGATGAACAGGATGCGAACCATCTTTATTCAGTACTTGAACAGCGGGTTATTCCTACCTATTATGAGAATAAATCCGAGTGGATGAAATTGATTCGTGAAGCAATTAAAACCGGTGTGCAATTCACTGCCCAACGAATGATTCAAGAATACAACCAACAGTTATATCAGAACGAGTAATATGGAATAATGCGAAAATTCCAACCGGAGAGCAAAGAGATAGCAACTGATGGTTGCACGGTAACGGCAAGGTTAAAGATAGTGGCGCACATGATTGCATTCGCGTAATTTTAGTTATGAAAATTCTGTTCGCTGTAGCTGAAGTCGCTCCTTTCTCGAAGGTTGGGGGATTGGCAGATGTGGCGGGTGCGCTACCAGCAGAACTGGCTCGATCGGCGATCAAGACCCAAATAGTTTCACCCCTCTACCGACAAATAGATCGTACAATACACAAAATTGAATCTACCGGAGTGAGCGGTTCAGTTCGTTTGGAATATACATCCCACCCCTATGAATTATTGAAATGCGTCGATTCACACGATCCCTATTTGGAATGTCTGTTTGTTTATAACCAGTATTTTTTTGCCCGGGAGGGCATTTATACTCGACCGGATGGAAAAGGGTTTATTGATAATAATGCCCGCTATATCTTCTTTCAGAAAGTAATAGTCGATTTAATTATACGTGGTATTTTCAACCCTGACTTGATTCATGTTAACG
>DAOWAH010000331.1 GCA_030634675.1 Fidelibacterota bacterium | reverse complement strand
TAAAATTCATACCATACGATGATCCTCCGGAACCGATAGGTGGTTACGCCGCTATTCAACGCAACGTACAATACCCTGAAATCGCTCAGGAAGCAGGTATAGAAGGTACTGTTATCGTCCAGGCTTTCATTAACAAAAGCGGTAAGGTGACTGATGCTGTTATTTTAAAAGGCATACCCAATACCGGGCTGGATGAGGCTGCCATGGACGCTATCAGAAAAACACGGTTTAGACCAGCTAAACAGCGTGACCGGGCTGTTGGTGTCTGGATTTCTATTCCGGTCAATTTTAAATTAAGAAATTAATCAGCAGTCATACGAATAATTAATCGAAGAAAAGGGCGGCCAATAACCGCCCTTTTCTTTTTTGACTATAGTTTGTTTATATCTTTTACTTAACTGCCATAACAGTCACTTTCCTGCGTATGTAAGAAAATACTTCCAATAGAGGTAAATCCTTCGGACAAACATCATCACAGGCCATCATACCGATACAACCAAAAATCCCCTCATCGGTAGAAACAAGCTCAAACCATTCCTGGTCATCACGCTCATCACGTGGGTCAAACAGAAAGCGACCGATACGGTTAAGTCCGGCAGCACCAATGAAATCCGGATAAACCTGGGTGGTGGCACAACCGGCAATACAGCAACCACATTCAATGCATCTTTCCGATTCATAGATTTTGATTGCCGTTTCATTGTCCATGCGTTCTTCCTGGGCTTCAGGATTAAACTCCTTCTGAGTATGAATCCATGATTCCAGGTGTTCACCCAGCGCACGGAACCAAACACCGGTATCAACTGACAGATCCCCTAACAGTTTGAAAAACGGCAGGGGAAACAATTCAATCGTATCTGGCAGATCGGAAGTTAGTGTGCGGCAAGCCAAGGTCGGGCGACCGTTGATCATCATGGCACAGGAACCACAGATACCGGCTCGGCAGACAAAATCAAACATCAGATCAGGGGCTTGTTGCTCACGAATCATGTTTAATGCCGAAAATAAATTCAACCGCGGAAGCTCTTCTAATCTGTAAGCTTCAATGTGTGCCTGATCATTTTCCAAGGTGGGATTATAGCGGAAGATTTTGAAAGTTAATGTCCGTCCCATTACTCTACTCCTTTCCTTCCATTTCGGCCCGCCAGGCTTCTTTGGGAATCTTGGTACCTGTTGGTTCCGACGGTTCCAAACGTCCTTTGACGCTCTGTTCCGAATCAACTTTCCGATTATAATCTTCAATTGATATCTCCATGGCGATCATCTGACCGCCACCGTATCCACGGTCACCGGGAGGTAAGTCCAGAAGTCCAACCGGTTCATATTCAAATTGTGGTTCTTCCGCGGCAGCGGGCCAGCGGACAAGAGTACGGTTCAACCAGTTGGCATCATCACGGGCCGGATAATCCTCCCGGAAATGTGCGCCACGGGATTCTGTGCGATCCAGAGCGCCTTTAGCAATCACATAGGCCTGTTTTGCCATACCTTCAATCCGCAACGCAATCGATAACTCCGGGTTCATTCCAGGTGCCGAAGTACGCACTTTTACATCTCCTGTGCGCGCAACAATTTTCATTAATTCGTCAGTTGCTGTCTGCAGGCCTTCGCCGGTTCGGAATATGTGAACATATTTGGTCAGTAGGCGACCTATTTCATCACGTAACTGATAAACATTCTCTTTACCGGTACCATTCATTAATTTATCGATCTTTTGGCGCTCAATTTGGGCTGCTTCTTCAGCCAGAGTCACTTCAATATTCAATTCCGCCCTTTTCGCATATTCGGCCACCTGTTTTCCAACAATCATTCCGGCCACAACTGTTTCTGCCAGTGAATTGCCCCCCAGACGGTTAAAGCCATGCATATCCCAGCAGGCTACTTCGCCCAAGGCAAACAGACCTTTCAGGTTGTAGGCCTGCCCATCTTTATTGACGCGTATGCCACCCATGGAATAATGCTGGGTCGGGCGAACCGGTACCAATTCGGTAATCGGATTAACGCCAATGAAATACATACAAATGTCATACACTTCACGTAATTTGGTCGTAAGATGTTTCTTTCCCAGATGACGCAGATCCAACCACAGGTGTTCGCCATAGTCCGATTGTACGCCTTTACCCTTCAGTATATGTTCCTTCATCCTGCGTGATACCACATCACGGGATGCCAATTCCATTTTTTCTGGCTCATAATCAGGCATGAATCGGTACTCATCCACATCCAGCAACAGCCCACCATCGCCGCGACAACCTTCAGTCACGAGAATATCGGTAGGAACGATTCCGGTGGGGTGGACTTGAACCGCCTCCATATTACCCAACGGGACGATGCCGGTTTGCAAGGCCAGCCATGAACCGGTGCCTTCGTTGATAACGGCGTTGGTGGATTCACCATAAATCCGGCCGTAGCCGCCGGTTGCGATCACCGTAGCCTTAGCCATGTAGGCCAGGATTTCTCGACTACGCAAGGAACGTATAATTGCACCGATACAACGGTCATCACGGTGAATCAGGCGAATT
>DAOWAH010000060.1 GCA_030634675.1 Fidelibacterota bacterium | reverse complement strand
TTACTTTGACAATGTCGGTTGCGGACAGGATCCCTGGACAATGGGCCTATTCAACGGTAGTGCCGAGACGATCAAGGGCTGGTTAAACTGGTATGCCGGCGACAACGATTCTTATGGAACAGTGACCGATAACGAAGCCAATACTGGCAGTTATGCAGCCGAGCTCTATAAACCGGATACATCAGACTGGTCGTCATCGGAAATTGTTTACTATTCGATTCCCCAACCGGTGAAAGCGGGTGCGTGGTATAAGATAGGTGTCTGGGTCAAGACGTTAGAAGTGAATCACGCTGATTCTTTAGAATCCACTTATATTAGGAGAGAACGGCTGGATGATCAGATTGCGTTGTGTTACTTTTTCCATACCGGAAATATTGCAACTGAATGGTCATTAGCCGGTGGAGACAAGTTCGTGTACATTGATCAGCAGGATTCCACGATGGGTTGGACGCACTATATGGTAGCGGAGCGGGCACCGGAAGATGCGACTGGTATTTCAGTCCGAGCTCGTTTCACATCCTATCCCACTGGGACAGCCTGGTTCGATGACTTCAGCGTGGTTAAAATGGTGCGGGAGGCCCCGCTGGCAGTGGATGATGGTAATGAATCCTTCCAGATTCCAACCGATTTCGAATTAAGTCAGAACTATCCTAATCCATTCAATCCAATTACGATGATTAATTTTGCCGTACCACACGATGAATGGATAAATCTCACTATTTACAACCTGTTAGGTCAGAAAGTATGTACCCTGGTTAATGGCGTGCATGCGCAAGGTAGATATCAGATAAACTGGAATGCCCAAAATGATTTTGGTCAAACAGTTTCTTCCGGTGTGTACATCTACACCCTGACAACCAAGGATACTCGAATCGCCAAGAAAATGTTGTTGATTCGATAATTCTACTTCAAAATGGAGCCGGTGTTTGATGATGCCGGCTCCATAATAATGTTTAATCCGAACCTGGTAACCTAGCTGAAAGAGAATTCAATGAAGATCGAAAGGCTACTTTTCATAATGGCAATCCTGGCTCTTCCGGTGGCGCTAATGTCGGGAACAACGGGTAAAATAGTCGGTCGGGTAACCGAAATTGCCAGTGGCGAACCATTGATTGGTGTTAATATTATTGTGGAAGGTACTTCTCTCGGAGCTGCGGCCGATATTGATGGGTATTATGTTATATTGAATGTGCGTCCGGGAACATATATTCTAAGAGCCACCATGATTGGCTATAAAAATGTTATTCAGAAGAACGTAAAAGTTCTTATCGACCTGAATACAACAATTGATTTTTTTATGGAGATGTCGACTTTACAAGGTGAGGAAGTTGTTGTTATTGCCCGTGAACCGGCTGTCAAATTGGATGCCACTTCCACAACCTTCAGAATCGGCAGCGATCAAATTGAACAGCTCCAGATTGAGGAATTCGACGATCTTTTAAGTCTGCAAGCCGGCGTTTATGAAGGGCATTTCAGAGGTGGTCGCTCTAATGAAGTAATGTATATTATTGATGGTATTCCCATGAATGATGCGTATTCCGGTGATGCCTTATTCGAACTTGATAATGATATGATCGAGCAAGTGGAAGTTATCAGTGGTACTTTTAATGCTGAATATGGACAGGCCATGTCCGGAATAATTAATATTGTTACCAAGGAGGGTCGGGAGCAATTTGAAGGCAAAGCATCCTATTTTATGGGTAACTATTTTAGTACTAATACCAATCTATATTATTATATCGATAAATTTCATCCAACGGCGATTCAAAATATTAAATTCAATCTTAGTGGACCAGTAATTGGTCTGGGAAATAAACTAACTTTTTTTGCCTTGGGTCGCTTTTATAAAAATGACGGCTGGATTTATGGTCAGCGTGTGTTTGTTCCCGGTGATCTGTCTGACTTTAGCGATCCGGATAACCAGGTAATTGTATCAACCGGTGACAGTGCATATGTTCCCATGAATCCCAATCAAGAGCTTACTCTGAATGGTAAACTCACCTATCGACTCTCCAGTCATGATAAAATAAGTGTTTCTGCACTCTACCAGAAAAAAGATTTCCGTGAATATGAACAACTCTTTAAATATAATCCGGATGGTAATTATCAGCGGTCGAGTGTTGACTATCAGAATTCCATTCAATATAATCATATTTTTACGTCCGGTACTTTTGTAGTGATCAACCTGTCCCAGATGTTTTCTAAATATGGACAATATGTTTATGCCGACAGTAACGATTCCCGTTATGTACCATTGTATTATCTGACGGGCACCGGCGCTACCGGCTTTTCGACCGGGGGGATGCGAATGTGGCAGCACCGGCGCAGTAATCTGACTAATGTTGCTAAACTGGATTTAACCAGCCAGATTACCAAACAACAGAAGATTGATGTGGGCGTCAGTTATAAATCATATAATTTATGGTTACATGAAAAATATCTCTATTTTGATGAAAATGATAGCTTACGGATTGCACCGCAATCCAGTTCGTATAATAATGCCTATACCCATAACCCGCATGAAATCGCGGTTTATATTCAGGATAAAATTGAGATCGGTGAGATGATCATTAATGCTGGTATGCGCTATGATTTTTTTAACCCGGATGGGGTTGTGCTGGACCAGTACTATGACACCAGGACTGCTGAAAGGAATAAAGCACGCTCATCTTCGCAAATAAGTCCACGGTTTGGAATTGCTTATCCTATTTCGGATGAAGGTGTGATTCATTTTTCTTACGGCCATTTTTTCCAGGTACCGAGTTTTGAGTATCTATATGTCAATCCTGAATTTGAGGTGTCATTGATAGAAATTTTCGGAGATCAACCACCCCGTGGACGGTTCAATGCCATGGGTAATGCGGAATTAAAGCCGCAGAAAACCGTTCAATATGAACTTGGATTTAAGCAAGCCTTGACCAGCGATCTGACTATCGAACTGACCGGATTCAACAAAGATATTCGTGATTTAATTAGCCAGGAGACTCGCAATGACGTTTATGGCGGCAAATTCTGGCGATTTATTAATAAGGATTATGCTAATGTCAAAGGTGTGACGGTCGCCTTGGAACAGCTTCAACGTCGCGCGGGCAGTTTTGGGTTTTCAATCGATTATACTTATCAAGTGGCCACCGGTAATGCTTCCGATCCAAATGATGAATGGTTAAACCAGGGGCAGGATCCGCCCATCCAGGGAGAAAAGAAGAGACTACCATTGGACTGGGATCAGACCCATTCATTGAATGCCAGCGTTACTACGACCCTGAATGGTTTCCACATCAGTCTGATTGGAAAACTCGGCAGTGGCACGCCCTATACCAGATCATCGCCGCGTTATTCGAACCGTATCAAAAATGGCGAACGGAAACCGATGACCATGACGGTTGATTTAAACATAACCAAAGATATTCGCCTTGGTGGTAGTACACTGCATCCCTATGTAAAAATCTATAATCTCTTGGATGCCAGGAATAATAAAGAAGTATTCAAATCCAGTGGTTCAGCCGAGTACGCCTATGAAATGAATTTTGAGTCTTATATAGGAATTCGGACCCAAGAAGAATATTTTACACGCCCGGATTATTACTATGAACCGCGCAGAATTATTATGGGTATTTCTTTTGGATTTTAATTCAGCAATCCAATAAACAATATGGTAAAGGTTAGACCAATGTCGCTTAAAAAACTCAACCTTTTTATGGTTGGCAGACAAGATTTATTCTGGCTGATTCAGATTTTAACAATCCTATTCCTATTAAACTCAATAATGGCTCAAACGCCCCTAGATCTGCGTGGCGAGGCTCAATATCGTCGGTTAGGGGTGATGGATGGAAACCTGGTTTTAACGCTTTTTAAAAATTATGGTGAGGTGACCGACTATCCCAATGAACCATCGGCTAATTGGCCTTCTTTGGGAAGACATTATTGCGATGGTGTAGCTCTGATTGTGTCGGCCGAAGTCCTGAATAGCCAGAATGTTTTGATTCATCCGATGGAAACCCAATACCGTGAGTTTGTTGATAAATCACCTGAAGATATACCATGGGGTTTTGAACCACGCCCTTATTGGTTTAATATGGACACGCGTGAGAATAAAACACCGGCCATGAGCAACGAACCGGTAAGCTGGCCAACACACTGGTTGGATAAACCGGATTCCTGGAATGGGTACTGGAACGGGTATTTTGGGAAGGGTATTTTCAATGCTGATCTGGAGACAGTGTTCGTTTTTGATGATGATCCCGATAAGGAACCGAACTTGCAGATGGATTACTATTGTGATGAGAATGATTTAACCCGCGGTGGTTTGGGTCTGTGGGTAAAAGCGCGCGGTTTTCAGTGGAGTCAGGTCTTGGCTGAAGACTGTATTTTCTGGCTGTATAATATCACTAATGAGTCTTCACATCATTACCAAAAAACTTTTTATGCTCAATATATTGATTGGGGTATTGGTGGGGTAGAAGACGGCGCTGATGATATCGGTGAATATGATGTGGATCTGGATATTGCCTATGCCTATGATACGGATGGATTCGGCACACCGGGCAACTGGTCCCCGGTCGGTTATGCCGGATATGCCTTTCTGGAAAGCCCGGGTATTGAGACTGACGGAATTGATAATGATAATGATGGTATCACCGATGAAAAAAGATACAGTCCCGATCCGGGTGTATATTTAGCAGATTTCCCCTATGGTTTTGAAGGTGATCAATGGGACCGCTTCACCGATTATTATTTACAACCGCCACGTCCCCACTGGTCCGAAGATGAGGATTGTGACTGGGTTCCCTTCACTGATTTTAATAGTGACAGTCTATGGAATCCTGGAGAACCACTTAACAGTGATTTAGGCGCAGATGGTGTGGGACCTTTTGATCTTCACTACACTGGTCCGGATTCAGGGGAAGGTGATGGCAAACCAACCGATGGTGAACCCAATTATAACGAAACCGATCCGGATGAATCCGACCAAATCGGTTTAACGGGCTTTGATGTATTCGCTACCCACTATTACGAATTGACTAATGATGAAGAGAATTGGGATGTTTTCCGGAGAGCTCTGCCACCACACGACCAAATATTACGGCCGAATAACTTAGCCATGTTTTTTTCCTCCGGTAAATTTCCTTTATTAGTCGGTCAAACCGAACGTTATTCCATGGCGCTGTTGTTCGGCGAAGATCTGGATGATTTAACCAAGAATAAACGTACTGTACAACAAATCTATAATGCGGATTACCGCTTTTCCAAACCACCCCTTAAACCGACTGTGAAAGTACTTCCCGGTGATGGCAAGGTAACCTTGGTTTGGGATGATATAGCCGAAAAATCATTCGATCCATTCTTACAGGAATTCGATTTTGAAGGCTACATGATTTATAAAAGTACCGAGCCACAGTTTCTGGAAAATAAAGTGATTACCGATTCCTACGGTAACCGGACCTATAGAAAACCAGTGGCTCAATTTGATTTGAGAGACGGAAAGTCAGGACCTCATCCGATAGATATATATGGAATTAAATATAATTTGGGAAAAGATACCGGGCTTAAACATAGCTGGACAGATACGGACGTGAACAATGGTCAAACATATTATTACGCAGTCGTTTCTTATGATTATGGGTTGGTTGATTATGGACCTAACGGTGTTGAGGGGATTTCTCCTTCCGAATGTTCATCGATCATTAAAACCAATTCAATAGGTGAGGTTACGTTTTTCGATATTAATACCGGTGGAGTGACACCGCGGCCGGCTGCTGCTGGCTACATTGTACCTCAGTTGATAGATGAATTACAACATATAGGACCGGGCAGCGGTATAGTAGAGGTACAGATAATTGAAGATTACTCCGTCCGGTCGGGACAAACTACCTATGAGATGACCTTTCTTGAGGATTCAAAATTCCATGACAGTACCAAGCCTTATTTTGTGATACGAGATGTGGTCAAAGATTCAATTGTAATTGATTCAATACTGGTTGCTCTCCAAGGTCAGGAAAGTCCGAATTTTGATGGAATGGTAGTGTCTGTTTATAACGACACTACCGTTCTCTGGGATAAGGAGCAAAGTCATTGGATAGTCGGTTCTTCGGACTATGGGGTTAGGGTTCGCATGAATCCGGATTGGGATGAAATTGGGAACTTTAAATGGAATTTACCATTACCAGCGGATTTTGAAATTACCTTCCATGATTCCGATTCCGTATTTACCTATACTTATTCGGAATTTGGTTTTCATTCATTACCTTCAAATGTGGAAGTTTTCAATGTTACCGATTCAGTCCTGATGGAATACGCTCTGATGGATAACAACGAAGATGAGAAATACAGTAATGGTGATGATATAGTTATAATTGTTCCGGATAATGATTTTGTACTTGGTGCCCATCCGAGCTGGACCATACAGTTTACCAGAAAAATGAGCATTGATAATCTTTATCAGGACAGTGTTTTGGTACTCGATACTACCTGGCTTTCGGTTGATCCGCCTGAAGCTGGCGAAACTTATCTGGTGAAAACTAAGAAGCCATTTCGAACCGGTGATGTATTCCGATTCACCATTCAGGGCGCCGACTCCAGTAATACTCTGGCCAAAGATGAACTGAAAGATATCTGTGTCGTACCAAACCCCTACGTAGGTACTGTATCTTGGGAACCACGGCATTATTATCAATTTGGCCGTGGTGAACGGCGTCTGCATTTCTATCATCTTCCGCAAGACTGTACCATACGTATTTATAATCTGCGGGGTCATCTGGTTGATACGATCGAACATCACAGCAGTGCCTCAGATGGAATGGAATCCTGGGATTTGCTTTCAAAAGATGGACAGGAAATCGCATACGGAATTTATCTCTACCATGTTGATGCGCCTGGCATTGGTGAAACAACCGGGAAGTTTGCGGTCATAAAATGAACCTGAAAGACCGTTATGGGATATTGATCCTGGGAACCGTTTTAATGCTCCACTTTGGCTGCGAAACGGAAATTGATCAGGGTATGATCATTGCCGAAGTTGACGGCCGTAAGATAGCGGTTGATGAATTTGTCCGGGCCTATGAATATGCCCCGACTTCAATCACCCAGCAAGCCGCTAAAAAAGCTTACGATCAGATTCTAGAAGGTATCATTGATCGCGTCATGCTGGCCGGGGTGGGCCGCCAACAAGGTTTTGAAGCGGATCAACAGATTATCCGCATCGTAGATTACTACCAGCGCGCGGCCGTTGTTCGTGAATTATTTCTTGATCATATTCGAGCCGAGGTACAAGTTAGCGATGACGAAAAAAGACGGGCTTATCAACTCGGTAAAAAGATCTTATTCATCAAACATTACGAATTTGATTCCCTGCCTGATAATCAATTGACAGCCGGTAAATTGCTTGAGCTTGATCACTCACCAATGTTGGATGGTCTAAAAACAATCGACCATCCGGATTATGGCCCGGTCGATCTGATCGGGTGGAATGACCTTCGCGCAGAGCTTGAATCAATATTGTATAAACTCGAGCTTGATCAACCATCGGAACCAATCTGGGATACCGGTAAATATCACGTATTCATAGTCGTTGATAATGAGCAGGAAATTTTGCTCACCGAAAATGATTATGTTGCCAATCAAGCCTCTATAGCGACTGTGATCAGGCGTCGCCAGGAACATCGTCTCGCTTTCGATTATGTGCGTGAAATCATGGCTCCGCAGCAACTGCGGTTCAAATCCGATGGATTGAAAAAGCTGAGTGATTATCTTTGGCAGTTCAATCAAAAAATTCCTCCCGAATTGAGATTGCATCAGACGATGGAGATTCCCGGACTAATCAATGAAGACAGCGGCCTATTAAAGCAAGCATTGGCCGATTTCGGTGATTATTCATGGACAATTGAAGATTTTATTTTCCATTATAGTATTAAACCGCTGCCGATTAATTATAACAACCGGTCCAGTGTATCGGCCGGCATTAAAAATGCCGCAGCAATTTATATTCGCGACTTTGTCCTGTCCGAACAAGGCCTGGCCGAAGGACTCGCCGAACGTCGTTCAGTTAAGAAGGAACGCCGTTATTGGAGTGAACAATTACTGGCGGACCGGGTGCGCCGGGAAATTTATACCGATTTTAGGGACCAAGTGACCGATAGTACTC
>DAOWAH010000322.1 GCA_030634675.1 Fidelibacterota bacterium | reverse complement strand
GCCATCGACATCATCTGATTTAACTGTTAAAATCTCATGCAATGTATGAGCTGCACCATAGGCTTCCAGTGCCCAGCATTCCATTTCCCCAAATCGTTGTCCACCAAACTGAGCTTTACCGCCCAATGGTTGTTGCGTAATCAGGGAGTAGGGTCCCGTTGAACGAGCATGCATTTTATCATCAACCATATGGTTGAGTTTCATCATATAAATTTTACCGACAGTAATAGGATTATCAAACTTTGCGCCGGTTCTACCATCAATCAGGGTGGTTTTTCCAGAGGTTGGTAAACCTACCTTGTTCATTTCCTCGATTACCTGCTCCGGTTTGGCACCGTCAAATGCAGGTGTTTCGTATTTAAGTCCCAGGATATCCCCAGCCCAACCTAACATGGTTTCATAAAGTTGTCCCAGATTCATTCGTGATGGTACACCCAAAGGATTAAGTATGATATCTATTGGGGTTCCATCTTCGCGGAAAGGCATATCCTCTTCCGGAATTATCGTAGCAATAACACCTTTATTTCCGTGCCGCCCAGCCATTTTATCTCCAACCTGGATTTTCCGTTTATTGGCGACAAATACTTTAGCTAGTTTTAGGATACCCGGTTGCAGTTCATCCCCCACCCGCAGTTTGAATACTTCCCGCTCCAGATTATCCTCAATCTCCTGCCACAACCTCCGGTAAGAACCCCAAACCGTACGAATATTCTCCCATACAGTCTTATCTTCAACCCAGGATTCATCTTGAGCAAAACGTTCAAGATCAAAACTGAGCAAGCGCTTGGATGTCAACTTAGTTGATTTTTTTATCAGTGTGCGCCCAGAGCTAATATCGCGTATACCATTAGAAATTTGGTTTATCAATAGTTCAAACAGTTTAGTATCCCGGGCGGTTTTCAGTGCTTTCTTTTCTTCCCCGGCTTGTTTCTGTAACCCATCAATGACCTGACGTTCTTCGGATCGGTTTCGATGATCGCTTTTTTGAAACAGTTTGGAGTCAATTACGACACCTTTGATACCCGGGTCTGCACGTTTAGAGGCGTCTTTAACTTCACCAGCTTTTTCGCCAAAAATAGCACGCAATAATTTTTCTTCAGGCGTGGGATCGGTTTCTCCCTTGGGTGTCACCTTTCCGATAAGTATGTCACCTTCTTTTACACGCGCGCCAATTCGTACTATACCACTTTCATTTAATTCCTTGGTGGCCTCTTCACTAACATTTGGAATTTCGGGCGTTAACTCCTCTTCACCTCGTTTTGTATCGCGGACTTCCAGTTCAATTTCATTGATGTGTACTGAAGTAAAAACATCATCCTTTACCAAACGCTCACTAAGAACAATCGCATCCTCAAAATTGTACCCGCGCCAAGGCATAAAAGCTACCATCACATTAGAACCTAGGGCTAACTCACCATTTTCTGTACTGGTGCCATCGGCTATGACTTGTCCCTTTTTAATCCTTTGTCCAGTCTTAACAAGCGGTCGTTGATTCTGACAAGTATTTTGGTTAGTACGCTGAAATTTATGCATTAGAATGGTGATCAGATTTTCACCATCGATCAAGGTTAAGTTATCGGGAATGACTTCAGTCTTTAGGATAATTTTTTCCGAATCGACGTATTCAACTATTCCATCCTCGGGAGCCTTGATACAAGTTCGGGAATCTTCTGCTACTTTCCATTCTAAACCAGTCCCGACAATTGGCGCTTTCGGATTCATCAATGGTACCGATTGACGTTGCATATTCGAGCCCATTAGTGCTCGGTTCGCATCATCATGATCTAAAAATGGTATTAAGGCAGCAGCAACGCTAAGAATCTGATTCGGAGCCACGTCCATATATTCGATTTTATCCGGTTCAACCATTGGGAAATCGCCCTTGATACGCACTCTAATAAAATCCTCAGTCAATCGATTTCGATTTTGACGGTCTAAGGCAATATTAGATTGGGCAATTATTACGCGATCTTCATCGTCGGCTGATAAATATTTTATTTTGTTCATAGCATAAGCTGAACCATCTTTTCGCTCGACAATACGGTAAGGAGCCTCAATGAAACCGTGCTTGTTAACTTGGCCGAGTAGAGCAAGCGAAGAAATCAAACCAATGTTCGGACCCTCAGGTGTTTCTATAGGGCAAAGACGACCATAATGGGTATAGTGCACATCACGAACCTCAAAACCAGCCCTTTCTCTGGTCAGACCACCTGGTCCAAGTGATGAAATACGACGTTTGTGGGTAATCTCTGCTAGAGGATTAGTCTGATCACCAAATTGGGATAGCTGACTAGTACCAAAAAAAGTATTGATAACAGTGGTAACAACCCTGGAATTAATCAAGTCCTGCGGGGTAAGACTCTCTGATTCTCTTAAATTCATTCGTTCCAGGATTGTACGCATCATTCGGCTCAAGGCAACGCTGAATTGATTGGTTAATTGTTCACCAATCGTTTTTACACGCCGGTTACCCAGATGGTCAATATCATCGGTACCACGTTCGCCTTTCCGCATATCGACCAGGAATGTAATTACTTGAATAATATCGTCTATAGTTAATACAGTTTCTTCTACCGGTACGTCT
>DAOWAH010000064.1 GCA_030634675.1 Fidelibacterota bacterium | reverse complement strand
TGGAATTGAATGAGGATGCACCCGGTCGAGTTTCTCATAAGCTTCCGGCATTTTATATTCACTGATCGGAATCTTATCGACTGTTACCGTTAGATGAATTTTATGCTCACCATATACCAGATAGTCAGTAATAGACTGGGCGACTTTTTTTCCGTTGGCAACTGCTTCAATAAGGATTCTTGGTCCGAAAGCAACATCCCCTCCAGCATAAATTCCCTCGGCCGTGGTGCTTAGTGTTTCCGGATCGATCTGGATCGTACCGTAGGGCGTTATCGAAATATTATCACTCTCCTTTATAAAAGAGAGGTCAGGTTTTTGTCCAATAGCCAGAATTACGCTGTCGACATCCAAGATCATTGTATTTTGTTCGTTAAATTCCGGGCTGAAACGGCCATTTTCATCAAATACTCGGATGCATTCCACCATTTGAATTTTTTCTACCGCCCCATTACCAAGAATTTCCTTGGGACCCCAGGAAGGATGGAAGAAAATACCTTCATCCTTGGCGGCGCTAAGCTCTTCCTGCCCCTGGGATGTCTTGGCGGAAGGCATTTCAGTAAAGCTTTCCAAGGAGGCCACATGAACTTCCCGGGCGCCACCACGCATGGCATGACGGGCAACATCGATGGCTACATGCATGTCGCCAGCTTTGGCAGCCGTATCAATTTCCTCCATTGGTGAATAAAACTCACGGATAGCAGTCCGGGCAGCATCGAGCGCAACCGAACCACCGCCTATCACCAATACTTTTTCGCCCAGATTGACCTTATAACCCTTATTCACATTAAGCAGATAATCGACTGCTTTTATTACACCATCCTTTTCGACACCGGGAATTTTTAAATCACTGCCGAGCGTCGCTCCAACTGAAAGAAAAATTGCATTGTAGCCCTGTTTTTTCAGGTCTTTGATTGAAAAATCCATACCCAGTGTTTTATTAGTCTCGAACCGGGCTCCAAGAAATTCTACTGCGGCAATTTCCTTATCAATTACTCCCCGCGGTAAGCGATATTCGGGAATACCGAGACGCATCATGCCACCCAAAGTGTTGCTGGATTCAAATATTGTAACGCTTATCCCACGTAAAACGAGATCATGAGCACAGGCAATTCCGGCCGGACCCGATCCTATGATTGCTACTTTATGTTTTTCTTCAACCACTTCTTCAAAAGACAAAGCTGGCAAGTGCCATTGACGATGGGAACCGAGATCGATCTTATCCTGCATTAACTTCAGGAAGGTGTCCGGTTCGGCTGATTCGGTGCCGAATTGCTCACAGATAAAGCGTTTTAAAGGACGAATCGTGACAGGTGTATCTATTATACCACGTCGACAGGCATCTTCACAGGGGGCCGCGCAAATACGACCACAAATCGACGCCAGCGGATTTGGCGATCGGGCTACGAAAAACGCTTCTTCAAATTTGCCTTCGGCAATCAGTTGTACATAACGCCCCGAATCCGTATTAACCGGACAGGCAGTCCGGCAGGGAACATTATTCTGATACCAGGCAATATCGTAGACAGTCGCCGTAAAAGGTTTGGCGTTTGCAGCTTCTTTCATTCCCGTCAATTAAAATTTAGTCTGTTAATTATTTTCATTTTCGTTATTAGCCGTATCATTGGCTTTGAAATATTTATCCATAGTTTCATTTTGGAAGGATTGTTTTAATGTAGCTCGTATTTCGGCATCAAAATCATGAATCGGACAATGTTCACCCTCATTACAACGTAAAGGTCGCAAAATACAGTTATCAAAATATGATTTTCCTTCGATTGCTATAATGACATCATAATGAGATATTTTAGCCGCTGGTCTTGCTAAAGTTACCCCGCCATAGGGTCCGCGAAAGCTTTTGACGATCTTGTTTTTAACGAGTGGTTGCGTTATTTTTCCGAGGAACGGAAAGGATAAATCAAGTTTATCGGCAATGATACTGAGGGGAATAAAATTTTCATGATCGTGAGTGACAATATATAACACTAATTCAAGGGCATATTGAGTAGAGCGCGACAGGATCATCAGGCCTTCACCAAGAAATATCGCGATAGTAATTGACAGTTTCTGTCTATCGACGACTTACTCATGTGACTCCCTTTAATTGTCCACTAAAACACGGCGTAGATTACAGTATTAGAGCGATAATCTACTTAAGCAGATGCTCAAATCCTGTTTCCAAGATTACGCCGCGGTAAGTTTGAAATCAAGCTATTTCTTACTTTTTTGTCAGAAATATTTCTTACTAATTTGTCAGATTTTTATGTTATTGTATCTATTACCATTACAATGCTCTATCGAAGAAATATATAAGTGATTATTCAGTAAAATTGAGGCTATTCTACAACAATATTATATTTTTATGGAATTGCACAAAATGATACGATAAAGATTTTTTCCCGCGATAGTTGTAGATCAATATGAATTAAATATCTAACCGCATTTGATATCGTTGTTTTACCGGAGTGATTGATGAATCCACTCCGAAAAGGCCTAGCTTACACTTTGTATCTTCCATACGCTACGGCTTCGGTAGACAGACGGTTGGCAGGCGGCGGAGTAGGCTGAAGCTGTGGGGCTTCACTGAGGATACTGCAATTATTTAATTCCCATCTCCTCCAGAAGATACTCAGCCCCAGCGTATTGTTCTGTAACAAACATTACATAACGGATATCCACAGATATTGCGCGCTGGATATCTGGATTATATTGCCAGTCACTCAAAAGAGCCTCATAATTTCCGTCAAAGGCTATCCCCAGCAATTCACCTTTACCATTTAATACCGGGCTGCCGCTATTGCCATTGGTAATATCACATTGGTGCGTAAATGCCACCGGAACATCACCCATTTCAGGATCAAACCATTGTCCATCGATCTTCTTTTCTCCCAGTTTACGCAATTCTATTGGCATGTCAAAGGGCGGTTCTCCCGTATCTTTAGCAATTACCC
Source organism: Fidelibacterota bacterium (assembly GCA_030634675.1). Next base: position 4,716 of record DAOWAH010000064.1, on the reverse strand, counting down.
CCGACAATGTGGTAAATGGTTTATAATAAACCGCATCCCGGGGAGAATACCCGGCAACCGGACCGTAGGTAAGCCGAACGGTACCATTGGCATTGGGATAGACATTGAATCCTTTGAAGGCGGACAGTACTGTCATATATTTACGCCGCAAATCACCCAGTTCAGCCTTAAACCGTTCTTCCCGTCCACGCCGGTCTTCATCTTCCTGATATAATTTTTGAAACAGTTGAATAATTGGATCATTCAATGCCTCCAGTTCTTCCGAACTCATAAAGAACATATTAGTTACAAATTCCGGATCTTTCATGTTTGTTCTACCGTATAGTTCTTCAATATATTGATCCAGATTTTGATTTCTTATGAATTCGAGTCCCGCTATCCTTTGTGTTGAATCTAAACTTAATGCTACCATAAAGGTATGTTTTAGTAGCTCTTTATCAGCCGGTTCGAAAAAACTGAGATAGCGGTATTTGATTCTTGAAGCGGTACGTTTGATTTCTGTTTCAGAAAACTCCGGATCACGGTCAGTTTCAGGTTTTTCCCTCTCCAACACGGTGTAAAGGATTTTTTTGGCGGCTGCCGGAATAATGCCAGCATCATAATCAAATAATGCTAAAGTTTTATCATGATCAAGAGTTTGTGATATATATTCAAATTGATTTTGAATATCTGTAAATATTTGAGCATATTTTTTTCTGAACTTCCGTTTGGATAGAATAAATTCCTGTAATTCTCTTTCCAATGCAATCTGCCCGGCCAAGAAATCCGCATCTTCCATACCGGAGATAATGCCCAATGTCTTTTTATGGTAATTTGCCCGCCCTTTCCGCATACCTGCCACTTTGATGGCAGCTTCCGGATATTGTATAGCAGCTTCGTCAAGAATTCTGATTGTGTTCTCATATCTAATGATATTTCTGGGGTAAATTTCATTTAGATAATATTTTATCGCTGCTGAAGTCCTGTTGCGGTTTGTCCGCCCGGGATAACCAATGAGAAAAGTGAAATCTCCATTGCGTAAATTGGTGCTGGCAATTTTCAGCCATTTTTCCGGTTGGTAAGGAATATTATCAGGACTGTATTCGCCTCCTTTACCCGCAGGCGTCATATAGACACGCAAGAAGGCAAAATCTCCGGTATGCCGGGGCCACATCCAGTTATCAATGTCGGCCCCATAGTTGCCAATCGACAAAGGCGGCATATATACTACCCGTAAATCATCGAATCGTTTATATTTATAAAGGATATATTGCTCCCCATTATACATACTGGCAATCTTGACTTCAATATCGACATCCTCAGCTTCAATTGTATCTTCCAGGGTTTTGATTGTGTATTTAATAAGACGATTGCGTTCGACCAAATCTTTAACTTTACCTACCGATGCTAATATTTCTGTTGTGACATCTCGAATCTCAAGAATAACCCGGGCGTATGATCCTGGCGCTGGTAATTCTTCGGCTTTAAACCTTGCCAGAAATCCATCTGTCAGATAATCGACACCTTGCACTGAAGCCCGCTGTACCCCACCATAAGCTACATGATGATTGGTTAACAACAATCCTTCGGATGAGACAAATTCCGCTGTCGCTCCTCCCAGATTTACAATTGCATCCAGCAAACAGGGTGTGTCCCGGTTGTAAATATCTTCAATACTTATCTCTAATCCTGCCTGTGGTAAATTTAGTGCCTGCAACTGTTCGATAAGCCACATTCCCTCTTTGGCATGACTCATTTGGATAAGCATGAACAATGCGAATAGTGTTTTTTTCATTTTTTTCTCCGGAAGTTTTAGGTCGCAGCCAGCATTACAGGTATTGTGAAATTTAAGTCCCAGGGATAGATAAAATTTATGGAAATATTTCTGACTGGAATTAATCCGATATTAGGCAGATTAATAAGTATATTCTCACCTTGAATTAATATTACCTCTATTAATAACTCGCTGGAGATGATTGATGAGTAGAAAAATTAATACTATTATTTTGGCCTGTATAATAATCATTACGGGTTGCATCAAACGTCCCAATGATGAAAAAGGAACCGTTATCTCTACAATAGCTATCACCGAAGCAGAAATTTTAATTGGTCTGCAGTTTAATGATACCAAACGAGACTCAATGCAAGAGGGTTTGGAATATAATTTGAATAATTATGAAAATATTCGTGCATTAAATCTAACAAATTCTGTTGCACCGGCATTACAATTTAACCCGCTCCCCGTTGGTTTCAGTCCATCTACCTCAGCTTCAAAACCAATTATATTGAACAAGCTTCAAGTTGAAGTTCCGGCAAGGTTTGAAGATCTGGCGTTTTATTCAGTCAGACAATTAGGGGAACTAATCCGCACTCAAAAAATCACTTCCACAGAATTGACCCGGATGTATTTGGAGCGTTTGAAAAAATACGGATCTGAGCTGGAATGTGTGGTAACTCTGACGGAAAAATTAGCCTTGGAACAGGCCCGGAAAATGGATGCTGAACTGGCCGAAGGTAAATACCGCGGATATCTACATGGCATCCCCTACGGTGCAAAGGATCTTCTGGCAGTGCAAGGTTATCCGACAACCTGGGGTGCCGTTCCTTACCGGTATCAAATCATCGATTCTGATGCTACCGTCATTAAAAAGCTGGAAGAAGCCGGTGCCGTTCTGGTTACTAAACTGACACTTGGCGCCCTGGCCTGGGGCGATGTCTGGTTTGGCGGGAAAACCCGTAACCCCTGGAGTTTAGAGCAGGGCTCCAGCGGCTCATCAGCCGGACCAGCGGCGGCTACCGCTGCCGGACTGGTTGCTTTTTCAATTGGATCCGAGACCTGGGGCTCAATTGTTTCACCATCAACCCGGTGTGGGGTGACTGGTTTGCGCCCAACTTATGGGCGCGTCAGCCGGACCGGAGCAATGGCGCTTAGCTGGTCGATGGATAAACTGGGACCCATGTGCCGTAATGTTACCGATTGCGCTCTGGTCTTTGAAACAATTTATGGACCTGATGGGATTGATCAGACAATCATTGATTTACCATTTGCCTATGATCCTGATATTGATCTATCAAAGCTCAGGATTGGGTATTTAGCCCAAGATTTTGATGAAGATTATCCCACCCGGGAAAATGATCAAAAAACACTGCAACGGTTGCGCGAGCTGGGGGTGGAATTGATCCCAATTACCCTGCCTGACTATCCGATCGAAGAATTAGCCATTATTCTCAGTGCCGAAGCTGCAGCCGCCTTCGATGAACTCACCCGGTCAGGCCAGGATGATCAACTGGTTCGCCAGATAAAAAATGCCTGGCCCAACGAATTCCGAGTTTCCCGGTTCATCCCGGCGGTTGAGTACATTCAGGCTAATCGTGTTAGATACCTGTTAATCCAGGAAATGCAAAAAATGATGGAATCAGTGGACATATATATCGCTCCTTCATTAATTGGTAATAATTTATTGTTGACCAATTTAACAGGGCATCCCTGCGTAGTTGTTCCCAACGGATTTACAAATGAAGGTTCACCGACCAGTATCAGTTTTATCGGCCGTTTGTTTGATGAAAATCTGGTTCTGGCAGTTGCCGGAAAATATCAGGCAGCAACCGACTGGCATTTGAAACATCCACCTCCGTTCAATTAGATATTTTGCCATATTTTGGATTTTTTAACAGTAATAAACAATTTTTTCTTAGTCCAATAAATTAATTTCGAGGCGCCAGTTTGAGTTCAATCTTATTAGCAATTATCGTCTTCGCAGGTTATTATCTGGCTTACCACACCTATGGGAAATTTCTAGCCGGAAAGATATTCAAAATTGATCCCGACAGGCTATGTCCCAGCGCTGAGTTTCAAGATGACACTGATTTTGTTCCGACCAACAAACATGTGTTATTCGGTCATCATTTTACTTCTATAGCCGGGTTAGGTCCGATCGTCGGACCGGCAATCGCTATAATCTGGGGCTGGGTACCAGCAATCCTCTGGGTCTTTCTGGGGTCAATTTTCATGGGTGCCGTGCATGATTTCGGTGCTCTAATCATATCCCTGAGAAATCAGGGACGCTCGATCGGTGATATCGCTGCGGGAGTAATCAGTCCGCGGGTAAGGAATTTATTCCTGTTGATTATTTTCTTTGAGTTATGGATCGTCATCGCTGTTTTTGCACTGATTATCGCTTTGCTGTTTGAAATGTATCCCCAGGCGGTTATCCCGGTCTGGTTCGAAATACCAATTGCTATTTTTCTGGGGCACATGGTTTACAATAAAGGTCAAAGTCATGTAAAGTGGGGAATAATTGCCGTAATTCTAATGTATTTAGCAGTTATTGTCGGATCTTTAATACCGATCACTTTACCGTCAATACTAGGTCTGAACCCGCTTATGCTCTGGATAATACTACTATTGGCATATGCCTATATTGCTTCGACCCTGCCGGTCCAGATTCTGTTGCAACCCCGGGATTACATTAATTCCCATCAATTGCTGATCGCAATGGCATTAATGATTTTGGGAATGATTGTAGCCCATCCTGTGATTGTTGCTCCAGCACTCAATCTTTTACCGACCGGAGCACCGCCCCTGCTGCCTTTCCTGTTTGTAGTCATTGCCTGCGGCGCCATTTCCGGTTTTCATAGTCTGGTTAGTTCGGGGACTTCTTCGAAGCAGTGCCGGACGGAAAAAGATGCCAGATATATCGGTTATGGTGGAATGTTGATGGAAGGCAGTCTTTCTAC
>DAOWAH010000221.1 GCA_030634675.1 Fidelibacterota bacterium | reverse complement strand
GTTTTATCAGGAAGAATAAACGGAATAATAATAACCGGAGGCCTGGCTTTTTCGGATTATCTTGTCAATTTACTTCGTATCAGGTTGGAAGGTTTGGGAAAATTGCTGGTTTACCCTGGAGAATTTGAAATGGAAGCTTTGGTTCAGGGTGCCTGGCGTGTATTACAGGGCGAAGAAACAGTTCGGGAATATGCATGATAAATGAATAAAAACCTGGAATATTTAGGCGGCCTGATTTATGATTAAAACCTGGAATGATATTATGGCTGAAGCCCGGTTTGTGAAACGGCATAAAATTATCGTTGCCGGAGCCGAAGATATTCTGATTCTAGAGACTTTGCGCGATGCTGCTGATTTAGGACTTATCGAGCCTATCCTGGTAGGCAACAAGCAGGAACTCAAACGGTGTTGCCGGGAATTGACCTTGACTGATTGGCCATTGATTGAAGCCGGTCCCGCTGAAATTGCCGAGGTAGCTGTTCGTTTAGTACGGAACACCCCGGGAGCTTTGTTGATGAAAGGGCGGATAGCTACGGCAGATCTAATGAAAGCGGTATTAAACCGTCAAACAGGTATTCGCGGAAACCGGTTATCAAGTCATGTGGTTGCGGTTGAAACATCCGGTTACCATAAATTATTATTCATTACCGACGGTGCCATTAACCTGAGACCTGATACCGATACTCTGGAAGAGATCGCCAGAAATGCGATCAACTTTGTGCGCACCCTGGGAATTGATCGACCAAGAACTGCTATGATCGCCTTGATTGAAACGATCAATCCCAAGGTCACATCTACGATCCGGGCGGCGGAAGTGGCACGGCGTATCGCTAAAAATGAAATAATTGAGGGGCCAATTTCCCTGGATATTGCCCTATCGAAAAAAGCAGCGGAGCAAAAGGGAGTTAACGGTAAAATTGCTGGCGAAACCGATATCCTCGTGATGCCCAATGCCACAACCTGCAATGTAGTGGTAAAGGCTTTACGATTGGTAGGAGGTGCTAAAATCGGTGGTGTTGTATTAGGTGCTCAAATTCCAATTATATTAGTATCCCGTTCTGGTGATGTCAATTCCAAATTAAGGTCTATTGTGCTTGGTGTAACCTATCAGGAGAAATTAATGGCACAAACCTGATTGTACAATGACTGTCGCTTGGTAATTTGATTCCTAGAGCTCTTAAATTTCACTATTCCTCAAGTCCGCTGTAACCTTTTTGTTTTTCCTTTATCCAACCAGGTACAGAATAAATTTAATTTAAATAGGTAGAATTATGAATGATACAAAAGCACTAAAAACGTTTACTGATTCCAACTGGAATGAAGAAGTTCATAACGTTAATGATCTCGTAGTTGTGGACGTCTGGGCTCCCTGGTGTGCCCCCTGCCGGATGATTGGTCCGATGGTAGAAGAATTGGCTGAAAATTATGACGGTTTAGTAAAAATCGGAAAATTGAATGCCGATGAAAATATGAAAGCCTCTCAATTGGGTGTTTCCGGGATACCAACGATTCTTTTTCTCCGTAATGGGCAGGAGATTGATCGGGTGGTCGGTGCGGTACCTAAGAACCATTTGGAAGATAAGATCAAATACCATATCAGTGGCTCAGCCCAGGCTTGATCTTTTTTCAAGGTCCTTAGTTATTTTCCAATGATCATTGAAAATAATTTCTGATTATGGTTGGTGATTTTAAAAATACTTAATTTATTGGATGCCAAACGAATCAGAAATTATCAAAAAAGCCCTTAGCGGGGATCGTGGTGCCCAATCAGAGTTGGTCAAGACTCATTCTGCCCGGATCTACAATCTTGGATTGCGGATTATGCGTAATGAGGAAGATGCCGAAGATGTACTGCAGGAGACATTTATTACCATGTTGTATAAATTACGGCAATTTTCCGGTAAGTCCTCATTATATACCTGGCTGTACCGGATTGCGACCAATATTGCCCTGCAAAAATTACGTGAGAAAAAGCGGTTGGAAGCGAAGATATCTATTCACGAACCTGATTTTGAAGCCCTGCGCGGTTCCCAATTGAAGGAATGGCCGGAGCATTTGGAAGAAAAAGTCAATGATGAGCAATTCCGCAATTGTCTGTCAGTAGCCATGGAAGATTTACCGGAAAATTACCGTGCTGTTTTCGTTCTGCGGGATTTGGAAAATTTGTCCACCAAAGAAGCCGCCGATGTACTGGAAATTTCGGAAGCGAATGTCAAAGTGCGACTAATGCGAGCCCGTCTTTTCTTGAGGGATAAATTAGCTCATCACCTTAAATGCGTTGGAGAAACCCGATGAAGCACCAGCATGATGAAAAAATGATGAACAAAATAGCTGAACAATTAGGTAATGATTTCAATGCCAAAGTAATTGCCGAAGTGGCTGAACATATGCGGGAATGTCCTGATTGTAAAATTTATGTCGATAGTGTAAAGCAGACCATCAAATTATATCGAGTGACTGAATCTGAATCTTCGGTACCGGAGGATGTGTCAGACAGATTGTTTACAGTGTTGAAACTGGACAGTCGATGAGTGGAAAAATTCAATGATCACTGGAAATAGTTACATCGAAGATATAGTTCGTGAATATCCTCAACTGATTCGGCCATTGGCAGAATACAACCTAGTGTGTGTTGCCTGTGGTGAACCGGTCTGGGGTAATCTCACTGAATTAGCTAAAACCAGAGGGGTTAATAATTTGACCGAGATTATTCAGGAAATGAATCAATTAATTGTGGTAACAAATTAACTATGATTAAAAAAATAAAAATATTATGGCAGGCCGGTGGATTATTTAAAATTTTGACTGGAGTTATAGTCGGTGCAGTATTGGGTTATTCATACTACTATTTCATCGGTTGTAAGACCGGAACCTGCGCAATTACCGGTCACCCTTTGAATAGTACCTTGTATGGTGCTGTCATGGGTTTGATCATAACTTTTCCAGGCAAAAGGAAGAATTGATTAGAATGATTTACAGTTATCAAATAACCATCAAAGGTAAATTCGCTGACATCGATTCGGCGCTGCGCAAGAGTTTGAAGGAACAGGGTTTTGGTATTATCACCGAAATCGATGTTAAAGCCACCATGCAAGAAAAACTGAATGTTGAATTCAGAAATTATAATATTCTGGGCGCCTGTAATCCAGCCATTGCTCATGAAGCATTGACCATGGAACCGGAAATTGGACTGCTGTTACCATGCAATGTGGTTCTCTGGGAGAATGACGATGAGTCAGTCACTGTTGCCGCTATTGATGCCGGTAAACTATTATCAATTACCGGCCGGGACGATCTGACTGAAACTGCTGAACATGTTAACGGTCTATTAAATGCTGCGGTCGATGCCGTATGATTGATTTTCTAATTTTTTTGGCTGTCATGGTCGGATGGATATTATTGAATAAATATATTTTACCAAAGCTGGGGGTTCCCACATGAGGTGTTCCATATCATCCTCAGTCTGAGGAATGCCCGTCAGAAAAACCTATTGTAAAGGATTAATTATGCCAATGTTTGATTATCGTTGCCGGAATTGCGGCAACGAATTTGAAGAGTTAGTTATTTCCTGGACTACACCGGAATCAGATATAACCTGTCCCAATTGTAATGAGAATGATTCCGAGAAACTTATCTCGGCGCCAATGGTCTCTACCGGTGGCAGTACCAGCAGTATTAGCAGCTCGGGCTGCTCGCCATCTTCTGGTTTTTCCTGAGCTTCCTGATTACTG